>CACZSV010000056.1 GCA_902783925.1 uncultured Coriobacteriaceae bacterium | reverse complement strand
CCGTCATCGCAACCATTCGATACAGGACTTGGCCTGAAGCACATGGTTCCCACCTTGCCTCTCTGGGCTCTCACCTCGTCGAAATCGACCCTGTTCATATTATACGCTGGATACCTGTAAATCGTCCCAACGAGTTCGAGGACGTTCGCCAGGTTCCCAATCCCAACAAAAGACGTAATCGCTGTCAATGAATAGTACTCTCGCGGATGGCTGTTGTTTTCTGGGACTATATCGAAGCGAGGTGGGGAGTCTGGGGAGGGGGTAGGTGGTAGCGAGCAATATTGATATGTCCGAAATCTTGAATATGAGACATCTGCGCTGATAGACTTTCGAACCGTTGTGAATTGATATCGAAGGGAGACATTTGTGAGCCTCAGGTATCAAGAGGCAGCGCGGCTGCTCAAAGCACGCTGCGCCCTCGCCCTCGCCCTTGCGGTCGCGGCGGCGCTCTTCTCGGCAGCGGCACAGCCGGCATGGGCAGACGACGCCGCGACGCAGGATGCGGGGACGAGCGCCTTCTACGCCGTCTACAGCGAGGTCGCCGGGATGCTCCACGGGGCGTCGAGCCCCGGGGTGGACGACGCGTCGCATATCATGTTCATGCGGGACCACCAGCTGTTCTTCGTCTACTCGCCGGGCGGCGTTCCTCGCTTTGAGAGGAGCGACTCGAACACCTGGGAGGACGCCCCGAAGTGCTGGAAGGTCCCGAGCTCTATCGCCTCGGCCGACGAGGTGCCGTGGAAGGAGGTCCTGGCGCCCGGCGGGGTCAGGTCCGTCAGGTTCGGGGTGTCCGACGGCGGCAGGAAAATGGCACCGCTCAGCATGAGGGACTGGTTCGCGGGCGCGACCGACCTCACGGCGCTCTACGACGCGAACCTCGTCGACACGTCGCGTGTCACCGACTTCACCGAAACCTTCGCGGGCGTGGCGACGGGCACGATCCACGTGGAGAAGGAGGGAAGGGAGCCGCAGGACGTACCCGCCAGGCTCGAGCTCGACCTGGGTGTCTGGGACACCTCGGCTGCCACCTCGATGGACCGCATGTTCGCCGGCGCGACCGGCCTGGCATCGGTCACGATGGGCGGAAAGTTCAGCTCCGCGAGCCTGACCTCGGCGAGCGAGATGTTCAAGGGATGCACGTCGCTTTCGGGCACCCTCGCGCTCCCGCGGACCTTCACCCTCGACAAGGCAACCGCGCTGGACGGGCTCTTCTCGGGCTGCACGAGCCTGACGAGTGTCAGCTTCCCCGCGGGCTTTACCGCCGGAAGCGCGACGACCATCGAGGGTCTCTTCTCGAGATGCACGAATCTTGAGCGCGTCGACTTGGCAAGCTTCGCCCCCGCGTTGTGCACGAACGCCGACGACGTGTTCGCGGGCGTCGAGGGCCTTCGCGAACTCAAGCTCGGCGCGAACTCGTCGCTTTTGGGCGCGGGCGAGACGCGGGTCGCGCTGCCCACGACGCCCACGCATTGGCGTTTCGACAGCCGCGTCGCATCCGAGGGCGAGGCCGAGGGGACGACCCTGACCTACCCCGTCGGAAGTATCCTGGGCGCAAGCGAGCTGGAGGTGCTCTGGGACAGCGATGTCATGGCCGGCACCTGGGTTGCGCACGAGGTGACCGATGATGACATCGTCGTCGACCTCAACGTGTACGACGGCACGGGCGAGACCCGTGCGCTCACCGAGTGGGCGGGTACCATCTGGCGCCACCGCGCGATCGACCTGAGCGACGGGCGTGGCTTCCCGCACGTGCGCGGCGTCCATCAGACGGGCTGGACTGAAGACGACGCCCCGACCGTCATCGAGACGGGCATGGGCCACGTCGAGCCGGCCTACGCCCTGGGCGCACATGTGACGCCCGAGGCCAGCATGACTCTCTACGCCACCTACGACGCCAACGAGTTCACGGTCGCCGAGCCGGCGCCGGTAACCTACGACGGCGCCGACCACACCCCTGAGCTCACGCTCACCGCATGGGATGGCACGCCCGTCGCCGAGGGCGAGGTGGATGTTACCTGGACCGACGCCGCCGGCAGGCTCGCAAAGGAGCTTGTGGCGCCCGGTACCTACACCGCGACGGTGACTCCGCACGCGGACGGCGACTTCGCCTACGCTCTGCCCAAGACCGTGCAGCTCACGATCCAGAAGATGGGCAACGAGTGGCTCGAAGGCCCCTCGATTGACAGCTGGAGCGAGGGTGAGAGAGGTGCGACGCCCGTTGCCCGCGCCGCGCATGGGGCCACGCTCTTCTCGTACCGCAGGGCCGACTCGGCCGACGCATGGTCCGCCGAGCAGCCGACGACTGAGGGCTCCTACGTCATGCGTGCGACCGTCGAGGAGAGCGACACCTACGACGGCCTCACGACCGAGGTGCCGTTCGTGATCGCTCCCATGGACACGACGTCGATGCACCGCCTCTACAACCCCAACTCCGGCGAGCACTTCTACACCGCCGACGACAACGAGCGTGACCACCTCGTCTCGCTGGGGTGGAGCTCCGAGGGCGAGGGCTGGATGGCGCCCGAGAGTTCCAGCACCCCGGTCTACCGCATGTACAACGCCAATGGTGGCGAGCATCACTACACGACGGATGCCGCCGAGCGCGACATGCTCGCTGGGATCGGCTGGAACTACGAGGGCATCGGCTGGTACTCCGACGACGCGAAGCACACGCCGCTGTACCGTGATTACAACCCCAACGCGTTCTCGAACAACCACAACTACACGGCCAGCGCAGCCGAGCACGAGCGCCTCGTCTCTATAGGCTGGCGTGACGAGGGCATAGCTTGGTACGGGGCGTAGGGCGTCGCCCGCCACGTTCTGGAGCATGCACCATTGTGTGCGCTTCTTATTGACTAAGCCCCTTTAGGGTCGATTTCTAGACGTTGCAGCGGCGGTTGCATAACACTCAATCGCTGCAAAGTTCCAATATCCCGATAACGGCATCCCAAGATCGACCGTCGTCTTCGAGAGACAGCTTGCGGAGTGGCCGCTATAAACAAAAATGCGCAAAGCTACACCACGGTATAACCTTCGGAAGCCAACGCTTTCAGAGCCCTATTGAAGTTTTCTTCTTTAACGAGAATATAATCTGTGTTGTAGGTTGAGACTGCGAAGATGCCAATCTTATGATCGGCGAGGATGCCTGACAGCTTTGACAGAATGCCAATCAGGGAAAAGTCCAGCGTTCCCTGTATACGGAAGCCTTTCCATCCGTCATCGCGCTCGATGGTATCGACTGGGGCATCTTCCGTCTTGCAGACCAGAGACAGCTCTTCATCCGTCTTGCCGATGAAATAGAACTTTGCTGTCGTGTCTATATCTGATATTTCGCGCACTTTGCAAACAGTGAGACTATGCTCTAGTTTCTTCAGCTCCATTTGACCTTTTCCTTTGCAGGTTTCGATTGACCGCTGCATTCAGTGTAAACAAATATTTCGATCTTGCGAGACGAGCTGCCAACCACTACCACACGCGAGCCCCACGGATTTTTCAATCCTTATAACGGAAAAGCATCTGTTGGAAGGAGCGAATCATGTTGGATCTCATAATCAAACTCGCGTTGGGTCTGCTTGTTCTTATGGTCATGATACGGCTGTGCTGCGCGCTCGCGCATGGCATCTTTTGCATGGCCGCTTTCGTGGGCTTTGTCGTGCTGGTCGTCGTGCCCATAGTCGTCATTCTCGCGATTGCGAGGGCGGCATGAAACGGGGGTGTGCGGGATGGATGATGTTTAAAACACATGTCGTCCCGCATCCATTTCCGTGAGTTTGCATCCGCGGATTTTTCAATCCTTATAACGGAGCGCAATACGGCGCTTTCACAAGAGATGGGGGATACGCCATGGAAGAATTCGCGAAAACGGAACTCGGCACGGAAAGCAACCTGGACGATGTCGCCGGGATGGCGCTCGAGCTGCTGAGCGAAGCGATGCAGCGCGAGGATTCGCTGCCGGAACTCGAAGAGCTGGTGGACGAGGTGCGCTCGCTACTCGGCCCGATTTCACGTGTTGCTGACGGTCGCTGCAGGAGCAGGGAATGCAGGGCGGCGCTCCGCGTGGCATACGAGGTCGAGGCGCAAGGCGCCGATTGTCAGGCGGCGCGCGACGCGCTTCGCAGGTGCTGCAGCCTTTTCGACGTCGCAATCCGCTGCATTGAGGACCTGAGGCTGGAAAAGGCCGCCGACGAACCCGACGCGCAGACGGTTGCAGATTCGGCTTACGCGATGTGCGTCGCTGCCACGCTCATCGCGTACCTGGGGCTCGTTGCCGGGGGCGGCAAGTCCGCAGGCGACAGCCTCTGCATCTGCCTGGGGACCCTAAGATCCATTGCGCCCGTCTGCGACAGGCTCATGCTGGAGAATCCGGGAAGCGGATGGGGGATGTTTTCAGCTCAACTCATATGCCCGGACATGCAAGGGGAGTGAGAGTGGGGAAGTGATGTTGGCGTCTGATGTGGTCGCCGTGGCTCTTCGGGGAAGCGCGGCGACCGCTACAGCTTTCGCGTGAAGCGGCATTTCGGGTACGAGCTGCAGCCCATGAAGGGGCCGTACTT
>CACZSV010000055.1 GCA_902783925.1 uncultured Coriobacteriaceae bacterium | reverse complement strand
GCAGTCGCTTTTCGCAGGTTGCTGCGAACGAGCGCGTCGGTCTTGAAATCGAGTGCGGAAAACGAATCATCGAAAATGTACAAACCAGCGGGTTTGGCAAGCGTTCGGGCAATGGCGATGCGCTGTCTCTGGCCACCGGAAAGCCCACCGCCCGCCTGCGTTATACCCATCTCGAAACCTTCGGGCTTCTCCATGATGAAGTCGTACGCAGCAGCCGCTTTTGCCGCCTGCGCGACCTCTTCATCGCTCGCCTCGGGGTTGCCATAGCGGATGTTGTCGGCAAGCGTTCCCGTAAAAAGCGTTGTCTTTTGGGGCGCATACGAGACAAGCGAACGCAAGGCATCCTGGCTCATGCTCGCTACATCTACACCATCTATGTAAATTGTTCCCTGGCTGGGATCATAGAAGCGCTCGATCAAGTTGACTAGCGCGCTTTTGCCGGAACCTGTGGCGCCAATGAGCGCGTAGGTTTTCCCGGCCTCGAGCTCGAGGTCGATATTCTCGAGAGCAGGCATGTCCGCTCCGGGAAAGTAAAAGTTCACGTTCTCGAAACGCACGCTGTGCGCATGCTGCGCAGAAGGGGCCGGCACGAGCTTTGCCGCTTCGGGCTCGTCGACGGTTATCTCGCAGTCAAGGACGGCCGCAATACGCTCGGCTGCAGCCTGTGCGCGCGGCCAAATCATGAAAATGGCAGACAGCATCATGACCGACATGAGGATGAGAATCGCATATTGGATGAGCGCCATGAGATCGCCCGCATGGAAGCTTCCCAAGTCGACAAGCTGAGCACCTGCCCACACAATAACGACGGTGGCGACGTTTAAGATAATCGTGATGAGCGGTATGAGCGCGGAGATTCTTCGCGCAACGGAGACATTCGTTTCTGCGAGGTCCTTGTTTGCATGCGAGAAGCGCCCTTCTTCGTATTCTTCTCTCCGGTACGCGCGAATAACGCGTATGCCCGTGAGATTCTCTCGCGTCACGCGGTTCAGATTGTCTATGCGTTTTTGCAAGGACCGCAAGAGGGGCATGGCAAATCGCATGACGATGAGCGCCAAGACGATGAGCGCGGGAATCGCGGCGAACACGATCATCGAAAGCTCGAGGCTCTTCTGCAGCGCCATGAACGCCGAACCGACGAGCATGATGGGTGCCATCATAGCGAGGGTCATGGTCATTTGCACAAAACGCTCGAGCTGTTGGACGTCGTTAGTGGAGCGGGTGATGAGAGACGAGGTGCCAAACTCGCCCATCTCGTGCAGGCTGAAGGCGGAGACCTTCTGATAGATCGCGCTTCTCAGATCGCGGCCGAACCCCATGCTCGAACGCGCGGCGCATAGATTGCCAAGGACGTCTGCAAGAACGGCCCCCAGAGCCCAGAGCACCATGAAAACACCCGTCTGGAGCACGTAGCCCATATTCCCCGTGGCAACGCCCTCGTCAATGACATCGCTCATGAGATTGGGGACCTCGAGCTCACAGGCGACGCGGATGACAGTGAAAAGGAAAGCCCCGATGAACAGGGGCAAAAAGCGCGTAAAGTATTTCTTCAGCAACGCAAACATGCAGATGTCGACTCGCTTCTCACGGGTTTCTACCAGCGAGCCCTATCCTAAAACGAAACTGCACGTGCTTCAGCATCAGAACGGCAACAGTTATACATCTGGAAAACAACGGGCGCAGCGACCGTTAATCTGCGGGGCGTACGCAGAGGCGGTTTAGCCCAGCCGCGCAGCAAGCGCTAGCCTGCGGGCGCTGCGGGCGCGCCCAAGCGCCTCTCTACACACGTCCTGCCCTACGCGCGATACCCGTCTGGGTTTGCTTGCTGCCAGCGCCATGAGTCAGCGCACATTTCGGCGATACCATACTTCGCCTTCCAGCCAAGCTCGCGTGCTGCCTTGGAACAATCTGCATAGCATGCCGCCACATCGCCTGCACGTCGCGGCTTGATGGCATAGGGCACCGCAACGCCCGTCGCCTCTTCAAACGCATGCACGAGCTCGAGCACGCTCGTCCCCCTGCCCGTTCCCAGGTTGTAGATATGCAAGCCGCCTTCGGGCTTCACCGCCTTAAGCGCCGCAACATGCCCGCTCGCCAAATCGACGACGTGGATGTAGTCGCGCACGCCCGAGCCATCGGGCGTATCGTAATCGTCGCCAAATACACCGAGTTGTTCGAGCTTGCCCACCGCAACCTGCGTAATGTACGGCATGAGATTATTCGGGATGCCCGCGGGGTCTTCGCCCATTGTTCCGGATGCATGCGCGCCGATGGGGTTGAAGTAGCGCAGCAAAATAACGTTCATATCCGGATACGCCTTCTGCGTATCCGCGAGAATATCCTCGATGATGGACTTAGTGCGGCCATAAGGGTTCGTCGCCTCGCCCTTTGGCATATCCTCGGTCAGCGGAAGCTCGGTCGGCGTTCCATACACCGTGGCAGAACTCGAGAAAATGATGTTCTTGCAACCGGCATCGCGCATGGCCTCGAGCAGCTTGACCGTTCCGCCCACGTTGTTGTCGTAGTACTCGATTGGCTTGACGACCGATTCGCCCACCGCCTTGAGGCCGGCAAAGTGGATGACGCAGTCAATCTGGCGCGTGGCAAAGACCTCGGCGAGCTTTGCGCTATCGCGAATATCGCCTTCGATAAACTCAACTTCTTTCCCGGTGATAGACTTGATGCGCTCGAACACCACGACAGAGGCATTAGAGAGGTTATCGTAGGCGATGGCCGTGTGGCCCGCCTGCTGAAGCTCGACGATAGTATGGCTTCCAATAAAACCGGCGCCGCCCGTAACCAAAATATTCACTGCAAACCTCCCATGACGCAAACGCGCAATAGCAAAAATGCCCGCCGTTCAATGGCGGGCATTTAAGTTCAAATGGCGGGATTGACGGGGCTCGAACCCGCGACCTCCGGCGTGACAGGCCGGCGCTCTAACCAGCTGAGCTACAACCCCACTGCCTAAGCAGCGAAAGTTATACTAGCGAAAACCTGGCCGTTCGTAAAGCGTGATTTACGAAAAATCTTCATGCGACGAGGAAGAACTTTATCAGGAACAGGGCTGCCACAATATAGGTGAGCACCGAAACTTCCTTGGGTTTGCCCAAGAGAAGCTTGATCGCAACGTATGAAATCATCGCGATGCCAATTGCGTGGCCAATCGAGCCAGAGATGGGCATGGCGATGAGCATGAGCGTGACCGGGACAGCAACGTCAATGTCGGACCACTTGACCTTGGAAAGTCCAGATAGCATGAGAACACCAACGTAGATGAGCGCCGCCGAGGTCGCAGCAGCGGGGATAACTGCCGCAAGAGGTCCGATAAACATGCAGAGGATGAACATGATACCGCAGGTCAGAGACGTTAGCCCCGTTCTGCCACCTGCCTCAACACCGGACGCGGATTCCACGAAGGTCGTGACCGTCGACGTACCCGTGACAGAGCCGGCAACGGTGCCAATAGCATCAGAGAGCAGCGCCTCTTTCATCTGAGGCATCTTGCCCTCTTCATCGACCATGCCTGCGCGTGACGCCGTGCCCACGAGTGTGCCGATAGTGTCGAACATGTCAATCATGCAGAACGTGATGATGAGCGTGATGATAGTAAACCAACCGACCTGCATAAAGCCCGCGAAGTTAAATTTGAAGAACGTGAGGTCGAACATATCGCCAAAGGCGGGAATCCAAGAAGCGGTTGCCAGCGATGCGAAGGGGTCGCCGCCCAAAATGACGGCATCGCCAATCCAATAGATCAGCGAAGAGACGAACATGCCGATGAGCACCGCGCCCCAGACACCTCGCTTTGCCAAGACGACGATGACAAATAGGCCGATGAACATTGTTGCAACGGAAAGCACCATAACTGGGTATGCATCGCCCATCATCTCTGCAGCATGGCCTGCGGTCAACGCACCAAAGAAATCGCGCATGACATAAAACTGCTCGCCATTTGTGTTGGCGATGTAGACATTGGAGCCAAAGCCGATATTAAGCAGCATAAGGCCAATGGCGGGGGATATGCCCAAGCGGACGCCCAGGGGAATGGCATCGACGAGCTTCTCGCGCACGTTGCACAAGGTAAGAACGACAAAGACGACGCCCTCTGCCAGAACTATGATGAGCGCAGCTTGGAACGAGGCAACGTACGTTGCGCCGGTTATCGCTGCGATATTGCCAACGACCACGGCAAAGAAGCTGTTGAGCCCCATGCCGGGAGCAAGGCAGAATGGCTTATTCGCGATGAACGCCATGCAGATCATTGCTATGCCAGATGCGATGCATGTGGCAAGGAACACCGCATTCCAGAGGGGCTGACCACCATCTGTCATGCCATAACCCGCCAAGATATTCGGGTTTAATGCGATGATGTACGCCATGGTCATGAATGTTGTGAGGCCAGCAACAATCTCGGTCTTTACCGAAGTGCCGTTTTCCTTGAGCTTGAAAATCTTTTCCATGCAGACTCTCCCCATCGCTCCGCGCCAATGCGCACAGTATAAAACAGCAACGCTCGTTTCGATGCATTATCTCTTGCATGAAAGCGACTTTTTGCAGAACAAGCTGCATTTTTGCGCTGTCCGCCAGAATCTGCACTACACTGTCCTGAGAAAAACCGCACGTATACAGGAGCAATATGGAACTGCACAACATAGAAGAGATCCGAGACTATTTTGCAGGCGACGAATTTGCAGTGAAGTGCCTCGGTGCCACTATTGACGATTTCGACTTTGAAACCGGCATCGCCACAGTGAGCATGACGCTCGATGACCGCCATCATAATGCTCAGGGTTTTGTCATGGGCGGCGTCTTCTTCTCGTTGGCCGATTATGCGCTTGCAGTTTCTTCCAATGTGAACCAGCCGCCTTCCGCCTCGGTCAATTCTTCTATTGCGCATATGGATCGTGCAAAGGGAGACAAGCTCATTGCCGTTGCAAAGCCGAACAGGCTTGGCAAGTCCCTCGCGTTCTTCACCATCGATGTCTACGACGAGCTTGGCACGCACACCGCTCGCATGACTTCTACCGTCATGCGAACAGACCACTGAGCGAAGACTAAAGATGCCAGCGAGACTACAGGCTCGCGGCACGACGCCCTATGCGCTGGCTAGAGCCTCAAATGCCGCATTCATCGTATCAGGCGGCATACAAAAAGGACCCGCATGTGCGGGCCCTTTTCTAGAAGCTATGTGCGCTGAGCGCGAACTTACATCATTCCGCCGCCCTGCATGGCTGCTGCCATTTCTGCAGGATCGGGGCCGTCCTTGGGCACATCAGAAACAGTAGCCGCAGTGATGAGCAGCATGGTCGCCACGCTGGTCGCGTTCTGCAGAGCAGAGCGGACAACCTTGACCGGGTCGATAACGCCCATGTCAATCATCTTGCCATACTCGCCCGTTGCAGCATTGAGGCCAAAGCCGACCTCGGAGTTCTTGATCTTGTCGATTACAACGGAGCCCTCGAAACCGGAGTTTTCGGCGATGGCGCGCATCGGGGATTCGCAGGCCTTGCTCACGATGTTGATGCCAACCTGCTCGTCTGCGTCGGTAGCCTCGAGCTCTTCGAGCACAGCCATGGCGTCGACCAGAGCAGCGCCACCACCGGCAACGATACCCTCTTCGACTGCTGCATGCGTCGCCTGCAGCGCGTCGTCGATGCGAGACTTGGTCTCCTTGAGCTCTGCCTCAGTTGCAGCGCCCACCTTGATAACGGCAACGCCACCAGAGAGCTTGGCCTTGCGCTCCTGCAGTTTCTCTGTGTCGAACTCGGAGGTCGTCTGCTCGATCTGGGAATTGATGGCGGCGATGCGGTCCTGGATGGCCTGCTTTTCGCCCGCACCATCGACAATGGTCGTAGCATCCTTGGAAACCTTGACGCTCTTAGCCGTGCCAAGCATGTCGATTGAAGCATCGGCGAGGGAAACGCCAAGCTCTTCCATGATGGGCTGACCGCCCGTCACGATGGCGATATCCTCGAGCATGCGCTTGCGGCGATCGCCAAAGCCAGGAGCCTTGACGGCGACGACGTTGAGCGTGCCGCGAATCTTGTTCAGCACAAGCGTTGCCAGAGCCTCGCTCTCGACATCCTCTGCGATGATGAGGAGCGGCTTGCCAGCCTGCATGACGCTCTCGAGCAGCGGCAGGATATCCTGGATGGTGGAGATCTTCTGATCCGTGATGAGGATGTAGGGATTGGAGAGCTCGGCCTTCATGGTGTCGGTATTGTTGACCATGTAGGGGCTCAGATAGCCCTTGTCGAATTCCATGCCCTCGACGATGTCGATATCGATACCAAAGGTGTTGGAATCTTCAACAGTGATGACGCCGTCCTTGCCAACCTTCTCCATGGCGTCGGCGATCTTCTCACCAATCTGGAGATCGCCAGCAGAAATCGCGCCGACGTTCTTGATCTCGTCAAAGGTCTTAATCTCTTTGGCGTCTTTCTTGATCTTCTCGACCAGCGCCTCAACGGCCTTGTTCATGCCGGAGCGAATTGCAATGGGATTCGCGCCAGCGGTCACGTTCTTGAGACCGTCGCGAATCATCACGTCGGCAAGCAGCGTTGCAGTGGTGGTGCCGTCACCGGCAACATCGTTGGTCTTGACAGCAGCCTCGCGAATGAGCTGCGCGCCCATGTTCTCGACTTTGTCCTCAAGCTCGATCTCTTTGGCGACGGTCACGCCGTCGTTGGTGATGAGCGGAGCACCAAAGCTGCGTTCGCATGCAACATAGCGACCCTTGGGGCCGAGCGTGACCTTCACGGCATCGGCGAGCTTGGAAGCGCCATTGGCAAGCGCGCTACGAGCTTCAGCATCAAAGCTAATATTCTTTGCAGCCATTAAAATCAGTCCTTCCTAGATGATTATTCGACAACGGCGTAGATGTCTTCTGCGCGAAGAATCATGAACTCTTCGCCATCGACGGTGATTTCCTGTCCGCCGTATTTTCCGTATATGACCTTGTCACCAACTTTGACGGGCATAGGGATAAGCTCGCCATGAGAGTACTTGCCCTCGCCTGCGGCGATAACCTCGCCGCGCTGCGGCTTTTCCTTGGAATTGCTTGTGAGAATCAGACCCGAAGCGGTGGTCTCTTCAGCCTCGTCCTGCTTGATGATGACTCGATCGCCCAGTGGCTTCAAATTCATCTTATTGGCCTCCTTTTTTGCTACCTGCATCAACGATTTGCCGAGTCGCAATATCTACATGATGATGCCTTCTAATAAACATTTGGCATACTAGCCCTCATCAACATTTGATACTAGCGAAACCAAGGTTCGTAATTATTCCGTAAGAAAGTTATCTAACAATACTCGACTTAGATTTTTGCGAGATCTCTAGCGCAGGGGCATGTGCGCTATTGGGTCATCGGCAAGAGATCCGAATGATCCCTCGTTATACAGATCGAGTGCAACCGAGGCAATCATCGAAGCGTTATCGGCGCAGTCGGCGAGCTCGGGCATTACCACGCGCATTCCCCGACGCTCGAGCTTCCTCACGAGCTCTTCGCGCAGCATGGGATTTGCCGCGACGCCGCCGCCTATACATAGCACCTTCGAGCCAGTCTGCTTGCATGCAGTGATTGACTTAGAGACGAGCACGTCGACGACGGCCGCCTCGAAACTCGCGGCAAGGTTCGAAAGATCGATATCCATCCCCGCTTGCTGCTGATTATGGATATAGGTGATAACCGCTGTCTTGAGCCCGGAGAGCGAGAACTTCAAGTCGCCGCTGTGCATCATCGCCCGCGGAAAATCGATTGCTCGCCTATCACCCGTCTTTGCATATCTGCTGATAGTCGGCCCGCCGGGATATCCAAGCCCCAATGCCTTCGCAACCTTATCGAACGCCTCGCCCACGGCATCGTCGAGCGTGCTGCCGAGCACTTCGTATTCACCCCATGCCTTCACGTGGATGAGCATGGTATGGCCGCCACTCACAATAAGCGCGACAAACGGCGGCTCAAGCGCTGGATCCACATAGCGGTTCGCATAGAGATGGCCCTCGAGATGATTCACGCCGATAAAGGGCAGCCCCGTTGCAAAACTGAGCCCCTTTGCAAAGGCGACTCCCACAACGAGCGCACCGACGAGACCAGGACCTTGCGTGACGGCGATGGCGGAAAGATCGTCATAGCTCAAATGGGCTTGTTCCATGGTGTAGGTAACCGTCGGAACTATCGCCTCGATATGCTTGCGCGAGGCGATTTCTGGAACAACGCCGCCAAAGCGTGCATGGAAATCGATCGAGCTTGCAATGCAATCGGCAAGCACGTTGCGCTTGCCATCGATTACCGCAGCGGCCGTCTCGTCGCACGAGCTCTCTATCGCCAGGATACATGGACCACAGGCAGACACTATCGACTCTTGCCCGTCGGCGGCATCGGCTTTTGGGGTCATGACGAGCATCTCGTGCTCACGCTCAATTTCTCGCTCGAGCCTGTCATGCTCGTCTGCATTTCCGCTGGCTTCGAGGTCATCCAGTCGCTTACGCTCGTTTTCTTCTGCATCGGACATCCGTGTGTACACGGG
>CACZSV010000054.1 GCA_902783925.1 uncultured Coriobacteriaceae bacterium | reverse complement strand
CGAGGGAGATGACAGGCCGATTGCCTGGCCGATTTCGCGCACCGAAGGCGGATAGTGCTTCTCTTCGATGCATTCGCGTATGAAATCGAGAATCTGCTGCTGTCTCTTGGTCAGTTTGTCTTTCTTCATACCATCCTCCCAGATTGGTTTAACCCAGTGTATACGATTTTCTCAAGATTTACAAACATATGTTCGTTTTTTACTTGAAACGTACGGATGTTCGTATATTATAGATATAGAACATGTGTTCGGTTTGATTTTGATGTCACACTCGCTCGCTATAAAAGGGGCATAGGCATTCGATCGACTGAAGGAGCGGTTATGGACAAGGCACAAAACATTTTCGGAAACCTCGCACTCAAACCAGTGGCGGCTCATACAAAGTCGAACCTCAGAGTGATCGATTCAACACATGAAGAACGTTCGCTGTACGGGCAGGTCACAGACCAGCTGTTTTCATCTCAAGCGCAAAGACCATACGGTAACGAGCAAACGGCTCAAGCGTTCTCGTTTTACGGAAGGCCCATATTGAAGACGAAGGAAGAACGCAGGTTCGCATACATCGCATGCGCCATCGCGGCCGTCGCCGTTTTCTATTTCTCCTTTTTCGCCTTCGTGTAGACGCATTTTCTCGAGACCTTGCCTTCGTACCGCCTGCATCTCCACTACGAAATGCAAATACAGGCGTTGGAGGGATGATTCTCTGCTAGAATCGGGACAGCTTTTTAACAACCATATAATGGGTTAGGAGAATCAATGCTTTGCCCAAATTGCAGCTGTACCGAATCCAGGGTTATTGATTCACGTTCATTCGATGAAGGCTCAAGCATCAAGCGCAGGCGCGAATGCTCGAACTGCGGCACGAGGTTCACAACATTCGAGAGGCGAGAAGAAGAGCCAATTATGGTTCTGAAACGAGACGGTCATGTCGAGCCGTTCGACAGGTCGAAGCTTCTCAAGAGCCTGCTTTCCGCAACAGCCAAACGCAACGTGTCGCTCCATATGCTCGAGGCTTTTGTCGACACGGTAGAAAACGATATTCGCAATTCGTATAGAGGGCCGATAAAGTCGTCATCCCTCGGCGATCAGGTTCTCATAAGATTGCGGGATTTAGATAAGGTCGCGTACATACGCTTCGCATCCGTTTACAAGGACTTCAAGGACCTCGACGAGCTCAACGAGGAGCTCAAGAAACTGGTGGAAGGTTCTCAAGACGAATCCGAGGAGATCACCGAATGACAAAGCAGACTGTACTGAAACTCAAGAAGCTCGATGCGGAACTGCCGACGCCAAAATATGCGAACCCCGGAGACGCCGGACTCGATCTATACGCACGCGAAGACGTCGTTTTGGAGCCTGGCGCGCGCAGAATAATCGGAACCGGCATAGCAATAGCAATAGAGCCGGGCTATGCCGGCTTCGTACAGCCCCGAAGTGGCCTTGCCGCAAAACAGGGTTTCTCGATAGTCAACACGCCAGGGCTTATAGACAGCGGGTACCGCGGAGAAATCGGCGTCATCGGTTTGAATACGGACGCTGAAAATGCAATACACATACAACGCGGCGATCGAATTGCACAGCTCGTCATTCAAGAGGTTCCCATCGTGCAGATAGAAGAAGTCGATGAACTCGACGATACGGAACGCGCAGGTGGAGGCTTCGGCTCCTCCGGTAAATAACCCATAAATGTCTGATAACATATCTTATGGGAACTTATATATTTCAGACCCAGCTTCGTACACCCACTACCCCGATAACCCATCGACCTTCTCGGTCCAGGACTTCATCCGATCGCGCCTATTGACTGCTCTAAGCAACGCACTACACTCGGACACATTGCAGCATTACGATGGGAGTTTACATGGACTTCGGAGTTATCACAGCAGTTGATTGGTCGACTATCTTCGACTATCTTGCAGTGATCATCGGCGCCATCACAGGTGCTCTCTTCGCGGTCGCACGCAAGCTCGATATCGTCGGGACCATTGCCATCGCGATAATCACCGCCTATGGCGGAGGCGTTATCCGCGACATGCTCCTACACTCGCATGGCTTCTTCTTTATGCAGCATCCGCTGCTTATCGTCGCATGCGGTATCATCGCCGCCATCGTTTTTGTCTTTAGCCGCTCTGCCCGCAAACTCGAAAACGGGCTCTTCTATGCTGACGCACTCTCGATGTCCTGGTTCGCACTCGCAGGCACAATCAAGTGCTGGAATGCCGAGGTTGGCATCGTTTTGGCAATCGTTCTCGGTACCGTAACAGCGGTTGGTGGCGGAGCCTTGCGCGATATCTGCACTGGTGAAACACCCGTTATTTTCAAGCCCGGCGGCTTCTATGCAATTTCTGCCTTTATCGGTGCGGCGGTCTTCGTTGGATGCATGGCACTCGGTGCGCCTCTCATTCCAGCTTCAATAGCATGTGTTGTTATCACCTTCGCGCTCACACTTCTAAGCAAGCACTTTGGCTGGCGCACAAAGCACAAAGGCGAATGAGGCAATCTCAGCAGAGCAGCCGCTGCGCATCGCTAAGATCGATTCTCCCAGCTGCCTTCTTCGGACTCGACGTTCTGTGCTGATTTGTCTGTTGCGTTGATCGTGATTTCATACTTGTAGCCTTCTTCGAGCTGCGTGAGAAACCGGTCACCTTCTGCTTCGTTGAATACCATGCTCTCATAATGTCCATTGGGGCCGAATTGTTCCTCTTCGCCATACCACTCAGTCCCCGAAGAATCTTTTACGTAGTACTCCCCTCCGGGAATCCTCGTCTCTATAGTGCCTGCACCCTTGATAAACAGAGATTCGACCAATTGCTTGTCTTTCGTGTAAACCGTTATGTACATGGCTGTATCGCTGGCACCTTGTGTCTCGTTCACGGTAAACGCGAGGATCATCTTGTCGCTCTTCAAGTTCTCGTCGTGGAAGAGCTCGCCATTTTCGGGCATGGGCTGCACGCACGCGGCAGCGCGCTGCTCCCAATCTCCGTAGCGGCTTTTCTCGAAAGCCTCTTTCGCACTGTAGAATTTGCCTTCGTCATACAGGGCAAGCGCACGGTCGTATTCGGCCTTTGCAACGTCTTGAGCGCTCGAGCCTGAAGATGACGCAGCTGAGCTGCCAGACGGCGAGCCACCGCAAGCAACAAGGCCCATTGCAAACAGCAATGCGCAGAGAGCTAATGCGATTGGAAGCTTTTTCATGACATGCTCCTTACCCTTGTTTGCCTGAAACCATTATCAATGCGAAACAGATTCGCGGCAAGAATGGAGAAGAAAAACACTGCCTGTTTGAGGGCGAATTCCTCGAGATGTTTATATAAGGCCAAAAGCGCAACTACGATTGCATTTTCTTCTGCCTGATAATCACGTTCCCGAAAACTCGTGGAATCTGGCACAGCGCAAACGCAAACAGCAGCAGCGCAATAAACCACAGCGCAGATGCCCAAACCGGCATATCCAGAACCTGCAAAAACGGGTATGGACCGTCCCACAGCTCTGCAATATTGCATGGATACGCCACCGCTGCATAAATGAGCGTCGGCACAATGCCGATCAAACTCTCCTTCAACGACATCATACGATTGTGCTCGAACAGCGCGTACGATACCGTAACCAATAAAGGCGCCCCCAGATGCGTTACCGGCTTTGCGCCTTCCAGAAACATCATGTATACGCCTGGATAGCCTGCCGATTCGAGCATCGGCGTCAGTATGCAGACGACGACCATCAGGGTCATCATCAAACAGCACGAAGACAGGTACTTGAGAATGCGTAATCCCTTGCCAATCGGTTTTTCCGACTGCAGCTGCCGTATCTCCGCAATCGCGCACGCAAGACACGCAACGCCACCCAAGAGATTCGAGCATTCGGTGTAATACACAAAGTTTCCCGCAATCCCATGCTTGAGTATGCCATGCCAGATCGCCCAAACCTCGAGCACGAAAACGAGCAAGTTGATGCCTATAGCAATGTAGCGTCTTCTTGAATCAGGCATAGTTTTGCTCCAAACGCCTATTTCGCATGTGTACATAGATAATCAGCGCGCAAAGCGTCGAGCCAATGATCGCTCCCGATGCGTCTACGAAAACATCCGATATCTGGCCTGCCCTGCCGTCAACGAGCATCTGATGCATTTCATCGGTGCAGGCATAGGCGACGCTCAGCGTGAAAGCCAAAGCCCAGTCAATCAGAAGCTGCCGCACAAGGCCCGTCGAGCGTCCAAGGCGCTCGTCCCTATAACAATGTATCTGCCAGCATGTCACCATGAAAGAAATCGCGAGACATCCGTATTCGGTTGCATGGGCGGTTTTCCTCACCGGCCAGGAAAGCCTGTCTATCCACGCCTGCTGATCGAGCGCACTCATGTCCGTGAATCCATCGACGAAGACACTCGCAATCAGAAACGAGACTTTCTCAGAAAGCGAGCTGGAATCGCTGGAGTTTTGGTTCGAGAAGAGGAATATGGCGATCATGATGCCTATGCTTATGCACACGCTCACAATGACCTTTGTCTTTCTCGAGAGCATTTAGACGTATCTCCTCTTTTCCATGAAACGGAATCGATATGCTAACAGTGACTATCTAGAACATAGCACAGTGCAGAGGTTATTTCGCACGGATGAGCCTACGTCAAAGACCGGCGAGGAGTGAGTCGGCATACCAACTCATTGCCAACTCATTACGCGCAACGAAAATCTTGTGTTCATTTTCCAAACAATCGTATATAGTAGACTCCACCAAAATAGAGTGATGGAGAAACCTTGTCCGAACACATGCACATAACTCCCATGCGCGACAGGCTCGCAGATTCCTGCGGCTTATGCGTATCACTCTCCTACTATTATTATCGATACCTCTAGCACACGGCCATCAGGTTCGGATGTGAGCGATATCGATGCATCCCATATTCAAGGCCGTGTGCGCCTCCAGCTGTGACCATCTCAACGTGAAAGAGATTCGATAATGATTGTCAAAATTCTTCTGATTGTTGCATTCATCGCCATCGCGGTGGGCGTAGGCATCTACACGCGCAGGAGCGCATCGCAAAACGTCGATGGTTTTATCCTCGGCGGAAGAAACGTCGGGCCCTGGCTTTCCGCCTTTGCGTTCGGCACATCGTACTTCAGCGCCGTTATCTTCATTGGCTACGCTGGGCAATTTGGATGGAAATACGGCATGGCAGCCACTTGGGTGGGCATCGGCAACGCCATCATCGGCAGCCTGCTTGCCTGGTGGATACTCGGCCCACGTACGCGCGAGATGACGCAGCGACTCAAAGCATCGACCATGCCGGAATTCTTCGGCAAGCGCTATCAGAGCAAGGGGCTGCGTATCGCGTCGGCAGCGATCATCTTCGTCTTCCTCATCCCCTACACCGCATCAGTCTACAATGGACTTTCGCGTCTGT
>CACZSV010000053.1 GCA_902783925.1 uncultured Coriobacteriaceae bacterium | reverse complement strand
ATCTGCACGGCTTCGTTGCCCCGGCTCACAAGCGAACCAAGTTTTGCACGAGCGCCTCGACCCTCGATCGCCAGCTCGACCATATTGCGGAAATATTCGCTTGCCTGATAGAGGGAACGCCCGTTTATCTGCTCGTATTCGTCGAGCATATCGCAGAAGCGCTCGATATTCGCATATACTGCACCGCCTTCCGTCTTGCGTGCGCGCAGTCCGGCTGCCCACCCCGAGCATTCGACAACCTGGTGCACGACCTTCGAAAGCGGCATTTGCTGGGCGGCTTGGAGGGCATGCTCGAGCACGTTTTTCGTATGCTCGAGCGCCATACGCTTTTCCTGACACTCCTCGCGCGTGCAGTAGCACAGGGCGTCAAAAAGCGAGGGCTTAGAGCGTGCCTGCTCAGGCGCGATCTTCAGCTTTTGCTTGTTGGCTACGGAAAGCGCGACGAGGTCATCGTCGCTTACATCGAAGACCGCAGATCCCAGCAAATCGAAGAGCGCTTCGTCGTCGTCGCGGTTTGCCAGCACGCGCAGCAACATGACGAGCGTGCTCACTTCGGGGAGCGTGAAGAAATCAGAGCCGCCGCTTACGACGCAGGGAATCCCCCGTCTACGCAGCTCGCTCAGATAGGCGCCAGCCTTTGTCGACTTGGTCGATTGCAGCAAAATCGCCATATCACCGTATGGCGCGCCTTGCTCGTGCAGGCGTTCGAACTCGTCGGCAACGGCGCGAGCATCTGCCCAACGTAAGTCGCCTACGCGCGTATGCCCTCGCCCCGCGGGGTTCTTGCTACCTGCGGAAAGGAGCACTTTCACACGAGGCTCATCAGGGTCGAGCCATTTTGGCTGCAAAGCCCCTTCTCTTCCCGAACTCACCTTGAGGAATTCGTCGCCAAAGAACTCGCGCTTCGAGAATATATCCTCTACAAAGCGCAGGATATCCGCATGCGAACGGTAATTGGTCGTGAGCTCTACCTCACATGAACCCTGTTTGCGCATCTTCTCGCGCACACCCCGGTACACCTCGAGATCTGCACCGCGAAAACCATAGATTGACTGCTGGGCATCCCCAACAGTCGCCAACGTACTCAAGCCCGATTCGCACAAATGCGTCACGATGCCAACCTGCAAGGCGTCCGTGTCCTGGAACTCATCGACCATGATGGAATCGAACTGGCTGCGATACTGGGCCGCGAACTCGGGGTTCTGCACGAGCATACGGTACGCGCCGATGAGTAGGTCGTTTGTATCGAGCGCACCTTTTGCCCGTTTGAGTGCACGGTGACGCGTCACATGCTCGCTTGCCAGCTCGAACGCCGCTATGAGCTGCTCGTATGCAACTGCGCATGCCGTCTCGGCCTGCGCCTGCACAAGCTCGCCTTTGCATTCCGCGAAAATCCCCTTGTATGGCTCCCTGAACGAGCCGCCGAGTAGCGGCTTGCATGATGCAAGGGCGTTGGCAAGGTCTTGCCAACTTAGCGCGCTGTGCTCCTGCACAGCCCATGTGGTAAGACCCTCGATCGTCCGCGAAAGACGCAGATGATTCTCCGCATATGTTTTCTTGCCTTCGGGAATTCCCTCGTCCTCGAGCTGCGCCATCGCGCGCTCGTAGACGTGCAGCACACGTTGCACGGGCAACATGCTTGGCTTGCCGGGCGCAGGACCCAAATCGAAGTCCGCCATACCGCCTGGGGCAAGGTCGAGCAGGCTCGAAAGCTGCAAAACCAGGTGGCTCGCTTCTTCCACGCCAAAGGAATCGCATAGCATCTCGAGACGCTCGTCGTGCGCCGCATCCTGCAGTAGTTCGTCAAAGGCAATGGCGGAAAGCCCGGCCGTCTCGTCTTCCGAGAGCAAGTTTGCGCCGGGGTCGACCCCCACATCGAATGCATGCGCGTAAAGCATACGCTTGCACATGGCGTGAATAGTCGAAATCCAGGCCGCGTCCACCTGAAGCGCCTCTTGCGCCAAGCCGCGTTCGCGCAGTTCCGCACGCACGCGGCCAATAAGTTCGCCTGCCGCTTTGTTGGTGAACGTGATGGTGAGGAGTCGATCGACTCCTCCGATAAGTGGGCCTGATTCTTTCGAAAGCCCATACGCGAGGCGCTTGGTGAGCGTAAACGTTTTGCCTGTTCCCGCACCCGCCTGGATAAAGAGCGGCTCATGGGCACTCTTAACAGCATTCTCTTGGCTCGGAGTAAGCGGCATCAGGCACCTCCCTTGGGACAAAATGCAATCGCCTTGCAGTACTCGCACACGCCATCTGCAATAGGGTCGGGAGAAATGTCGCCTTGCCGTAGGCGGTCCATTCGAGCAGCGACTTCGTTTTCGACATGCACGAGATACTCTTCATAGCTCTCGCTGCTCGATGATCGCGGCAGTGCATCTTTGTCTTCGCGCAGCTCTTCCAAAGCGCCCCAGTCGATACCGCGCGCAAACACGCCGCGCATGCTGTTCTTAGAATACGAGCGATATACCGAGCCCACGACGCGCAACGGCGTGCCAAGCATCTCGAAATGACGCTGCACGAGCGTTGCGTAAATATCTGTTTGAATGCGGAGCGGGAGCTCTTCTTCTTGTTTAAAACCATATCCTTCGGAAAGCCCGCTCAGCTTGTAATCGACGATGACGGCGTTGCCCTGCGCATCGACATCGATACGGTCGACCTTGCCGCGCACGGGTACACCGGCGTATTCGAGCATCGCGCCCGTGCCACGCCCCAACGTAAGCTCGAAATACGTCGGCGTGAACCCGGGAAGAAACTCTGCGTCGCGCTCCACGAGCGCGCAAATGAGGTCGAGCAGCTCCGCGCATTGACGCTCTTCGCGCTTCGTATTCAGATACAGCCCGCCGCGCGTTTTGTTCTTATCGTGCTCGACTTGATGAGCAAACGACACCTTGGCGATTTCGAGCGCCTGAGGCAGACACTCCGGCGTGACCCGCGCAAAGCCCGCCGCTTTGAGATCTTTATAGAAGCGCTCCATCGTTGCATGGACGAGATTGCCCTGCGAGGCAGCATCGAAAGCGTTGTCCATGCCATTGTATCCAACACGCCGGCTCGTGAACCACCGGTACGGACAGCGATAGTAATCTTCCAAACCAGTTGGAGAAAACGGAAGCGCTTTTTCTTGCAGATCGAACAGTAAATTGTGCTTTGACCATTCGCGCTCGAGCTCGCCGCGCTCCACGGGCACGTGCGACGTGTCCTTGTCGTCCACGCCAAAAAAGGCATCGGATTCGCTTAAGGCAAACGAAAAGGGTGCAAGCGTCGTGGGGATACCCGCGACGGGAAGATCCGCTTCTTCGTCTGCCACACCGCGATATACGCTCACAAGCTCCTCGAAAAGCGCGCTGGGGCAGCTTTCTTCTCCGCTTGCATCATGTGTGGCGCGTGTGAACGCAAATTGGGAGCCGCTCCTCTCAATGGCATTGAGCAAGAGGAGCCGCTGGTCATCTGCGAATGTGTCGGAGCGTGCAATACCAAGGACGGCCATAAGCTCATCAAATGGTCCATCTTGCGATGCCATGGGGTAAGCCGCAGAATCGAGACCGGGCAACACGATGGCCTGCGCTCGGCATATGTCCATCTTGCTCGCCGGCACAATGCGTAGCGCGTCGCGCTCTTTTCCAAAGCGGCGCACCAGATTGACGGATAGATTCGCCATTTCTTCGAGGTCTGGAACGCAGTTGTACCGATCGCACAGCTCGATATAGTCGAGAAGCGTCTCTGCAGCCGCGCGATCATCAATGAGCGCATCTGCGCCTACATGCGCATTGCGAGCATTTTCGAACATCATGCGCACGCGATCTGCCCGCGAGGCGTCGAGGATTTTTACAAGCGGCTCGAAGCGCTCCTTTGTGTGGTGTGCCGTGGCGTTTCCCTGAGCAAATCCATTGCGTATATCTTCCAGACGATTCTGGGCTGTGGAATGCGCTCGTTCGCGCCATCTCATTTGCAGGGCACGTGCATCGCGTGGATCAATGCCGGCATAGGGGCTCCCCATAAAATCGACAAGGGGCTCATAGCCAAGCTCGTCATCTGGATTGAGCACAACTTGCTCTAGCTGTGCAAATGCTGCTCCGAGGGGCACGCGTGCGCATGGCAATTCGAAATGCGAGACAAAGGGTATGCCGGCCTGGGCCAGCGTTTCGTGCAAGCGCGGGTATGGGTTTTGCCCCACCCCAAGACAGATGAGCATATCGTTAAAGGCGATATGCTCGCGCTCGTGGATTTCCCGTATAAGCCGAGCCGTCACCTGTTCTTGGACATGCCCACCACACGCCTCGCCAACATGCACCTGGCCACATGCTTCGAGACTGCCGTTTCCCGTAAACAGGTGCTGACGCAAGCTGGCCAGCTCATCGTCAGCTGCATGCTGCACCGGAAAACCCGGCTGCAAGCGTTGCTCCACAACGACGACATCTGCACATGCAGCAACAGAATCGACAAAGCGCCGCACGTGCGCACTCTGCATATCCGGACACTCAAAAACGAAGCACATCCCCGTGCATGCGCCTTGAGCCGCCAAGGCTTCTTCTGCCTGAACCGACTCGCAAAGGCATTCGAGTTCGAGCTTGTGTTCGTAGAGCGATACAAGCTCCATCACCTTGGCCTGCGATTCTGTGAGGTTTTTCGCGGGCGCGACACCCGATGCAACTGCCTCTTGGACAAAAGCGCACAGCTCGGTGATGAGTTGGGGCGATGGCGTCGACTCCATGAGCCCGACTTGCACTATCAACGGGCGCAGAAGAACCCTGCGCGAGCCAGCATCCACGAGCGTGGAGCCATCGCCAAACAGGTCCCAGAGCCCCGCGATAAGCTGCACGTGCGTCTGCACGTTCACACCCAGTGGCGCCACGTTGGCAAGTTCAATCTTGCGCTGTTCTCCCCAAGCATGCGAAGGAACGACGAGCTCGACTACCGTTCCGCTGTTGCGAGCTTCTTGAATCGCTTCATTGCTCGCAGCGAGCAGATCTTCAAGCGTAGCCGTCTGAATGCACCGAATACCCATCGAGAAATGCTCACCCGATCATGTCGATGATGCCAAGCAGCTGCTCTGGCCTGTCAATAATATAGTCTGCATGCTCGTGTTCGAGCACCTCGCGCGAGCGAAAGCCCCAGGTGCAGCCAACACTTACACATCCTGCGTTTTTCCCCGTTTGAACATCGGGTTGCGAATCTCCGATAAAAATGGCGTCCTTCGGCGCGGTGCAAAGCTCGCTGAGCGCCGCTTGCGCCATGGCGGGGTCTGGTTTAGGTGCAACACCCTCCCTGCGGCCGATTGCAAGCTCAATGAACTCGCCAAACCAGAGCTTTCTCAAGCGCTCTGTTTCTGGCTGAACCTTATTGCTCACAACGGCCATTCTGATACCGCGGTCTTTAAGCGCAGCGAGAAGCTCCATGATACCGGGATACGGCCTGGTTGCATCGTTGCAGTGCTGCCTATAGTGATTTGAAAAATCGTCAAAGACGCGTTGAAACTGCGGTGTACCCTTCTGCAGCTTGCCCTTGCCCACCATCTCGATCAAGACTACCGAGCCGTAGCCTGCGGCAAGGCGTGCCTCGTCGCACGATACTTCCTCAAGCCCGCTCTGTCCCAGCGCGAAATTGATACTTGCGTGCAGATCGTCGAGCGTATTGAGCAAAGTACCATCCATATCAAAGAGAACTGTATTCACGAGAAAAAGCCTTTCTTTTGTCCTTTCGCACGATTCTACAACACGCCTGTGACATACATCCCCCTGGATGAAAAGAGGCGTGGGGTCACGCCGAACGCATTCCGTCTGCTACACTCACGCGCATGAATACATTCAAACTCATATTGGCATCTGGCTCCCCGCGTCGTAAAGAACTGCTTGAACGGGAGGGGTACTCGTTCGACATACTCGTAAGCGATGCCGAGGAAAACGCGCCTGCGGACATCGCGCCTGCAGAAATAGCCGAACACAACGCGCGCCTCAAAGCCCGCGCCGTCGCCAAAGGCCTCGGGAAAACTGCAGTCGTCATCGGCGCCGACACCGTGGTGAGCATAGACGGAGTCGTTTTTGGCAAACCGTCTGATGAGCATGAGGCCCAAGACATGCTCAGGTATCTTTCGGGAAGGACGCATCAGGTCATCACGGGCGTGTGCCTGGTCTGTGACAGCACCGCGAAATCATTTCACGTGACAACGGATGTAACGTTCAGAGAGCTTACGCAAGCCGAAATCGCCGCATACGTCGCAAGCGGCGAGCCGATGGACAAAGCCGGCGCCTATGGCATACAGGGCGGGGGAGGAAAACTCGTCGATCATATTAGCGGCGACTACGACAACGTCGTTGGCTTGCCCGTCAACGCACTTGCCCAAGAGCTGCAGACAAGCTACGGGATTACGAGCGCTTGATCTTTAGTGCAGCGATGAGATAGACCACGGGAAACAGGCCGAGCAACAAGGTGTAGAGAATCGCCTGCAAAGTATATTGGGGCGCCGTTGTAACGGCATATCCAAAGAATGCGAGCGCAGCGACAATTCCCAGCACCGCCATGACAATCGCAGCCGTTACCTTGTCCGGACGCCTGGCAACATAGATAGCCACGATTGCAGGAGCCAGTATCACAATGCCCGAGGCAAGCCCCGTTCCATACAGATACAAACCGAGCGTGCCGACATCAGGCGATATTGCCGACACCTCCGCAACCCTGGTCAGCTGAATAACGCAAAACGCAATAAGCACGATCGCAATGACAAGCATCGCAACGCCGAGACCAGCCAGAAGCCTATGGCCCCAGGTTTTCTCGAAGACGAGCAGGCTTGGGTTCACGCGGTCGTCAGTAAGCACCGACGGGTCGGCGGCCTCAGGAGCTTCCTCATGACCGGTATAGGCCGGCGTCCTTCCCGTTCTTGGTGCTTCTCTATATTCACTCACATCGGACATAAGCTCAGGTACGCACTTCCATTACTAGCTGCTGACAATTGTCTTTTCTCCGCAAGAAGGACATTTGACGGCAATTTTACCCTTACCCGCGGGCACGCGCATCTGCTGACCACAAAATGCGCAGCTCAGGTATTTGTAACCGTCTTCGGTGCCAGGAGATGCCTGGGCGTCTCCGCTATTGTATATATCCTTCGACTGATTGCTCTTGCTCGAGCGGCGCAGATACCATTCGTTTTCTGCGCGGCGTCTCTCGAAATTGCGTGAAAAGATACGAAATAGCATAAACGCAAGGACGATAAGGCCGATCCAGTTGAGAATCGTCGAAATCAGAGCTGCCCAGATACCAAAGAGGTTCGAAAAGACACCAATGATAATCGAGATGATCCAGATGACGACCACGACGACGGAAAGCGCCCTGCCAAACTGATCAAAACCGTAGCGCCCCTGCATAAAGTTGAGGAGCCAGGCACCGAACTTGCCCATATGCTACCTGAGCGAATCGATATGCTCGACGATATCGCCCACGGTCTCGAGTCCCTCGGGCTCGCCAAAATCGATGCCGAGTTCGTCTTCGAGATCACAAACGAGTTCGACCAGGTCGAGCGAATCGATCTCGAGCGAATCAAGCGTCGAGTCCTCATCGACGCTTTCGGGCGGAATGGAAAGATTCTCTTCGAGAATCTGGCGAATCGTATCGATAGTAGCCATTGTGTTCCTTTCTTCAGGCAAATGCCTTTGAACATACGATGCGCAGTATAGCGAAACTGCGCAACTCGGATAGCATGTTCAGGCGATTTACACCATCTCGTTGCTCAAGATTCCAGTCGGATACTCCACATGCCAAAAAACAAGACCGTGCGCTGGGGCGGTCTCACCAGCTGCAGACCTATCGCAAGCCGCAAGGACGTCCGCGACCCACGATGCATCACGATTGCCAGCCCCCACTTGCACGAGCGTTCCGACTATCGTGCGAACCATCGAATGCAAAAAGGCGTTTCCAATGATGCGCACGGCCAGGCACTGCTCTCCAAGATGCTCTTCTTCGACGATGTCAATTGACTCAATGCGGCGCATGGTCGTCTTGCCCTGTGCGCTCGCCGCTTTGCAAAATGATTTGAAATCGTGCTCTCCAACTAGATAGGAAGCCGCATCGCGCATGGCGGAAACGTCGAGCCGCCCTTTTCTCCACCAGGTAAATTCGGAAAGAAAGAGCGGGGGAGTGGGACCGCAGACAATTCTATAGCGATATTCACGCGCTATAGCATCGAAGCGGGCAGAAAACGTGGGCGGAGCAAACTGGACGCGCTTGACAACGACATCATCGGGGGTGAGCGCATTCATCGAAACGCCGATGCTGTACGAAGTCCTGCTTTCGATCTCGGCCAGCTCGAAGACACAAGACACAAACTGTTCTCGGGCATGGACACCCGCGTCCGTTCGGCCCGCGCACACTGTCTCGACAGGACGCCTGAATAAAGTTGCGAGCGCGCGCTCGATTTCGTCTTGAACGGTTATCACACTACCGTCCTTTTGTTTGGCAAACCCCGAATACCGGGCACCGTTATACGAAAGCATCAACACAAGCGATATCTTGCCGTCGTTCATTGCATACCGCCCATCACAAAAACACGCATGCGGCACAGAGCAGAGCGATACCGCAGACGAGAACGGCCGCATCCGAACGGGTCATGGACGCCGCATGCAGATGAGAGCGAACTGATCCCGCATAGCAGCGGGCATCCATTGCAATCGCGAGTTCATCTGCTCTGCGAAACAGACGGACAAATAAAGGGATAAAGACGGGGGCCCATGCGCGCATGCGCACAAAAATACTTCCGTCTTCGAAGTTCGCCCCGCGCGCCTTTTGGGCAAGCTGGATCATCTGAGCCTCATGTGCGGTAGTGGGAATAAAGCGCAGGGCGATGGACACCATCATAGCGAGATCGTCAATGGGAACCTTAATTATCCGCAGCGGCGCAAGCAGGCTCAACAGGGCATCCATGAGCTCCATCATCGACGTGGTAAAGGTGAGAAGCGAACAGATGAGCACCAGCAAGGCTATGCGAAGCGCAAAGAAAACGCCACGCACAAATCCGTCGAGCGTGATACCAAAGCTTCCAAAGATAACCCACTGCTGCGTGAGCCCCAGCGAACCGGCCGTGCTGAGCCCAGGAGGCGCCTGACCTCCTAAATTGATACTGAACGTATGCACCAAGATGGTGAACACGAGAATAAACACAACCGGCAAAAGCCCGCGAAGCGCCTTGCGCACGGGAACGCGTGCGAGCGCGTAGAGCAACCCGACCAACACAAGCGCCAGCAACATACCCGGCCAGCTTTCGATAAAGAAAACCGCAATAGAAAACGCGCAGGCCAAGATAATCTTGACTTGCGCGTTCAAAGCATGAACCGGACTGTTTTGGGGAATGTACGTGCCAAAAGCAAATGTTTGCGACATCTATGCCTCCTGCACGCAGCCCAGCATCTGGGCTCAATAATCAAGGGGCGCAACGTGTACGCCCCTCATGCGAACTATTCCTCTTCGGCCTTTTCCTCGGTCTCAGCCGCCTCTTCTTCGGCAGCTTCCTCAGCCGTTTTATCGGCAGCCTCTGCCGCCTCTTCCTCGACGGCCTTTTCCTCGGTAGCCTCTTCAGCCTTTACTTCTTCGGCTTCGACGGTCTCTTCGGCCTCTTCAGCCTCTTCGACAACCTCTTCAGCTTTCTTGGCCGGCTTCTCGGCCTTCTCTGCTTTCTCTGCCTTTTTCGTCTTCTTGACGACGGCCTCTTCAACGAGCTCGAGAATAGCCATGGGCGCGTTGTCTCCCTTGCGGGGGCCAAGCTTCAGGATGCGGGTATAGCCGCCATCGCGGTCTGCCCACATGCCCTGTTCGGCCTTCTCGAAAACCTCGCGAACGAGCTCTTTGTCACCCAGAGCGGCAATCGCCAGACGGCGAGAGTGAAGGTCGCCCTTCTTAGCCCAGGTGATGATGCGGTCGATATCGCCACGGACTTCCTTTGCGCGCGGAACCGTGGTCTTGATGCGGTCGTTGGTAAACAACGCAACCGCAAGATTCTTCTTAATGGCCTTTGTATGGCTGGCGTCGGTGCCCAGCTTGCGGCCTTTCTTGTAATGCCTCATTGCATCTCCTACTAATTATTGCTTCAAGCCAAGGTCCATCGACTGAAGCTTGTCCTTGACCTCTTCAATCGATTTGGCACCAAAGTTGCGGATGTTAAGCAGGTCGTTTTCGGAATATTCCACAAGCTGGCGAACCGAATGGATTCCTGCACGCTTGAGACAGTTGTAGGAGCGAACCGAAAGGTCCAGATCCTCAATCTGCTTCTCAAGTTCGGTGTTCTTGCTCGGGCCCTCAGGCGCGAAAATGCTCGTCACCTCGTCTTCTTCCTCGCTCTCATCAAGAGAGAGGAATGCCATCATATGTTGGTTGATGATGTTAGCGGACTGGCAGACAGCCTCTACCGGGCTGATAGCGCCATTGGTCTCCACTTCCAGGATAAGCTTGTCATAGTCGGTGCGCTGAGCCACACGGGTGTCGGTGACATCCATCGTGCAACGGCGAATCGGGGAGAAAAGCGAATCAACATGGATAACGCCAATGGGGTCCTCGGGGCGCTTGTTGCGCTCGGCGGGAACATAGCCGCGGCCCACACCAATACGTATGGACATTTCCAGCTGTGCACCTTCGGAGAGCGTCGCAATCACATGATCGGGATTGATGAGCTGGAACTCCGTCGGGACCTCAAGGTCTGCGCCCGTTACAACGCAGGGGCCTTCGGCGGACAGAGTAGCCGTGGCCTCATCGCCACCCGCAAACGATGCGAAGACGAGACCCTTGACGTTGAGAACGATGTCCGTGACATCCTCTACAACGCCCGGTGCAGTTGTGAACTCATGCTGAACGCCCTCAATTTTAATTGCCGTTGCCGCAGCGCCGTCCAGAGAAGACAGCAGAACGCGGCGCATGCTATTGCCAAGCGTTTGACCATAGCCACGCTCGAGCGGCTCCATGACAAAACGAGAAATGTTTTCGTCAACCTGCTCGACTGTAATCTTGGGCCTCATGAACTCAGTCATATATAAAGCCTCCTCGAGACTTGAACCGGATAGGACAGGGAAATACTTACTTCGAATAGAGCTCGACGATGAGCTGCTCCTGGATATCCAGATCAATTTGATCGCGCGTGGGAAGCGAGATGACATTACCCTGAAGCTTTTCGATGTCGACCTCGAGCCATGCGGGAACCTGAACACGCTCGTTGGAAATAAGCGCGCTCTTGATAACGAGGAGTTCTTTAGCAGCCGGAGCAACCGCCACCAGGTCGCCAGCGCTCACGCGATACGACGGGATGTCCACGCGCTTGCCGTTGACGGTGATGTGGCCATGCGTAACCGTCTGACGAGCCTCTTTGCGCGTGCGCGCAAAGCCAAGACGAAACACGACGTTGTCGAGACGGGACTCGAGAATCATCATGAGGTTTTCGCCCGTAACGCCCTGCATACGACGGGCCTTCTGGAAATAACCACGGAACTGCTTTTCGAGCACACCGTAGATAAACTTGGCCTTCTGCTTCTCACGAAGCTGGCGTCCGTACTCGCTCTCTTGGCGACGACGCTGCTTGGGCTGCTTCTTCGATTCCTTAGTGTAGCCGAGCACGATGGGGTCAATGCCAAGCTGACGGCAGCGCTTCAGAACCGGGGTCCTGTTAATTGCCATAACTGTGTTACCTTTCTAAATTAAACGCGACGACGCTTGACCTGACGGCAACCGTTGTGCGGAATGGGCGTGCAGTCCTGAATGCTCGCGACCTCGAGGCCTGCGGCCTGCAGCGAGCGGATGGCGGTCTCGCGGCCAGAGCCGGGACCCTTCACGAAGACAGAGACCTTCTTGAGGCCGTGCTCCATGGCCATCTTGGCAGCTCTCTCTGCTGCCATCTGCGCCGCAAACGGCGTCGACTTGCGGGAGCCCTTGAAACCGACCGTACCAGCGGACTGCCAAGAAATGACGTTGCCGCGGGTATCGGTAATGGAAACAATTGTGTTGTTGAACGTGCTCTTGATATGAGCCTGGCCCACCGTGATGTTCTTGCGATCTGCGCGGCGGACGCGTGTCGTTGCTTGCTGTTTCTTAGCCATGTTGTCCTCTCACCTAGCCCCTCTTCTTAGCGCCGATCTGGCGACGCGGACCCTTGCGGGTACGGGCGTTGGTATGAGTACGCTGGCCGCGAACAGGCAGGCCGCGACGATGGCGCAGGCCGCGATAGCAGCCAATCTCCATCAGTCGCTTGATGTTCTGCGAATTCTCGCGGCGCAGGTCACCTTCAACGGTGTAGTTTGCGTCGATGTTGTCGCGCAGCTTGACGACCTCTTCTTCCGTGAGATCGCGAACGCGCGTGTCGGGATTAACGCCGGCCTCTGCGCAAATCTTCTGCGCACGGGTCAGGCCGATGCCATAGATATACGTCAGACCAATTTCCACGCGCTTGTCACGCGGAAGGTCGACACCGAGTATACGAGCCAATGTCGTTCCCCTTCTTAGCCTTGGCGCTGCTTATGGCGCGGGTTTTCGCAGATAACGTAAACCTTGCCATGACGCCTAATGATCTTGCACTTATCGCACATTTTCTTAACCGAAGGACGCACCTTCATAATGTCCATACCTTTCCGAAAGTGTTGACACTTCGTTTTATCTACACGCCCAGCCGCAGGCGGTTTTTTTCGCGTTCAGAAGCGACAGGGTGATACATCTCCCCGCCGCAAAAGTAGCTGTTACAAAAGACTATTTGTAACGATACGTGATTCTTCCACGGTCAAGGTCGTACGGCGAGAGTTCCACCGTCACACGATCACCGGGGAGAATCTTGATGTAGTGCATGCGCATCTTGCCCGAAATATGCGCCAAAACCTGATGGCCATTTTCAAGCTCGACCTTGAACATCGCGTTGGGAAGCGGTTCTACAACCGTCCCCTCAAGTTCAATTGCATCTTCTTTGCTCACGTACCCAACTTTCTCATGTAACGACTAATAGACGCAATCGTACATATTACTGCAAATTCTGTCTTTCTACTAGTGGAGATTTTGAGGAGCGGGCAGCAGGAGCAATTCATCCACGTCAATGGCTCCATCCAGGGCTGGCGATGATATCAGGAGCCACATGCGACAAACGGGGAGGGCGCTCCTAGCGACTCATCCCCGGGACCTCTCATGCCTCGGTTAGCACCACGGGCCCATCTGCCGTAATTGCAACGGTGCGCTCGAAGTGTGCTGCCGGTTTGCCATCGCGCGTGACAACACCCCAACCATCTTCGAGGGTGCGCACCCGGAAGGTCCCCATGGTCACCATCGGCTCGATGGCTATTACCATGCCTTCTTCGAGCAAGGTGCCCCAACCGGGCTGCCCATAGTTATAGACGCTGGGAGGCTCATGCATCTTGCGGCCAATGCCATGCCCCGTGTATTCGCGCACGACGCCAAAACCTGCAGATTCGGCAACTTCTTGAACCGCGTGCCCTATGTCACCCAAGTGATTGCCGGGAACCGCTTGTTCGATTCCCGCCCACATAGCGACTTCGGTAACATCGATCAGGCGCTGGGCATCCTCGCTGATGTTTCCCACAGCAAAAGTTGCCGCATTGTCTCCAACCCATCTATTCACCGTCGCGCCCGTATCGATCGAAACGATGTCTCCCTCTTTGAGAACGGCATCTTTGCTGGGAATACCATGAACGACCATCTCGTTTATTGAAGCGCAGATTGTTCCCGGGAAACCCCCATAGCCCTTGAATGCCGGGACGCCGCCTGCTGCACGGATATACTCCTCGGCGAATTCATCGAGCTCGAGCGTAGATACCCCTGGAGAAATACGAGCGCCGACCTCCCTGAGCACTTGCGCGCTCAGGTGGCCGGCCTCTTTCATCGCTTCAATTTGCGACGAGGTTTTTATCTTGATGCCGTCCGGGCGGAAAAACCTCATAACGACTATGCGATGGCCTCTTTCAGCGAAGCGAACACTTCGTCAGGCGTCTGGTTGCCGTCGAGTTCGCTGAGGATGCCATTGCCACGATAGTAGTCGATGAGCGGAGTCGTCGATTTATCGTACACGGCGAGGCGGTTGCGAACCGTCTCCTCGTTATCGTCATCGCGCTGGTACATCTCGCCACCGCAGCTGGGGCACACAGCGCCCGTTTCGACATTGCCTGGGAAACCGCAATCGCGGCATACGCGGCGCTGTGACATGCGCGCAACAACGACCTCGTTGTCGACTTTGAGAGCGATAGCATGGTCGAGCTTTTTGCCAAGGTTGGCAAGCACACCGTCGAGGGCAACTGCCTGAGCAGGCGTGCGGGGAAAACCGTCGAGCAGATATGAAGCATCCGGATCCTGCTTGAGCGTCTCTTCGACAAGACCGATGACAACCTCATCAGGGACAAGCTCGCCAGCGTCCATGTAGGTCTTAGCGCGCTTGCCAAGCTCGGTGCCTTCTTTTACAGCGGCCCTGAGCAGATCGCCCGTGGAGAGATGCTTAAAACCAAAGCTCTCTACCAGCTTTGCAGACTGTGTGCCTTTACCACAACCCGGAGCGCCCAAAAGTACGATGTTCATTCTTTATCACCTCAATACATTACTTGAAGAAGCCGTCATAGTTGTGCATCTTCAGCTGGCTTTCGAGCTTTGTCATAGTGTCGAGCGCAACGCCAACCATAATGAGGACGGAAGTACCGCCAAAGAGCTGGATGAGGTTATTGCCCGAGAACGAATACAGGATCGAAGGGATGATGGCAATAGCAGCCAAAAACATCGCGCCGGGAAGCGTTATGCGGCTGATGACATCCTTGATGTACTGAACCGTTGCACCGCCCGGGCGCACGCCGGGGATAAACCCGCCCGTGTTCTTAAGGTTATCGGCCGTTTCTTGCGGATGATAAATCATCGACGTGTAGAAATAGGCAAAGAACACAATGAGGATAAAGGTCAAAACCCAGTTGCCCCAACCGGTAGAGCAGAAGTTCGCCAAAGCCTGCAGCCAATCCGCATCGCTGAAGAACGCCGCGATCTGAGCCGGAATGTAGAGCAGGGCGGAAGCGAAGATGATGGGGATGACACCGGCGCCATTGACTTTGAAAGGCAGGTACGTCGATTGTCCGCCCATCATTCTGCGACCCACAACGCGCTTGGAATACTGTACGGGAATACGACGCTGACCACGCTCGATGAAGACAATGGCGGGAATGACGGCAAGGATGACGATGACAATCAATACAGTCATGAGCACGCCTTGCATCTGGTCGGTCGAATTCTGCACAGAATCGAGCAATGCGCTTGGGAGACGCGCGATGATGTTTGCGAAGATGATGAGCGACATGCCGTTGCCGATACCTCGCTGAGTAATGAGCTCGCCCATCCACATGATGAAGGCAGTACCCGCAACCAAGGTCACGACAATGACGACGCTCGTAAACCAAACGGGCATGCCGATGGTCTCAAAGTTCACGCCAAACGCGTTCTGGAATAAAACCAGGTACCCAATAGCATTGATGAGACCGAGAACCAAGGTGAGGTAACGCGTAATTCGGGTGATCTTGCGCTGACCGGTTTCGCCCTCTCTTGCCCACGCGGAAAGCCTCGGCACAACGCCCTGCATTAACTGCATGATGATCGATGCGGTGATGTAGGGCATGATTCCCAGAGAAAACACCGAGAAATACTCGAGGGCGCCACCTGAGAACAGGTTGAGCATGAGTAGACCAGCATTGGTGCTTGTGTCGCGGAAGTTCGAGACAAGGTCCGCAAAGGGAATGCCCGGAACCGGGATAAACGACCCGACGCGATACAGCGCAATGATGGCCAGGGTAAAGAAGATCTTGTGACGGAGCTCCTTTACCTTCATTGCATTTACGAGTGCACTTAGCACGGCTATTCGACCTTTCCTCCGGCCGCTTCAATTTTGGCCTGAGCAGAAGCGGACACCTTATCGACGGAAACGGTGAGCGACTTGGTCAGCTCGCCAGTGCCGAGAACTTTGACCAAAGCATCTGCGTGCTTGATGATACCCTTTTCGACGAGCGTTTCGTGGTTGACGGTCTCGCCAGCCTCGAATTTCTCCTCGAGTCGTGCAACATTAACCGGCAGGTATTCCTTACGGTTGATGTTACGAAAACCAGGCAGCTTGGGAAGACGCATCGCGAGCGGCGTCTGACCACCCTCGAAACCGGGACCCTTGGTGCCACCGGCACGCGAAGCCTGGCCGTTCATGCCGCGACCAGAAGTGCCGCCATGTCCTGAGCCATGGCCGCGTCCGACGCGCTTGCGGTTCTTCGTCGAACCCGCAGCTGGTTTCAGATTAGAGAGATCCATTGTTTATTTCTCCTTACGTTAGCTTATGCCCGAAGCTGGGCACAGCCGGCAGCTCGCCGCCGGCAGACTTCCTTTTCTGCTGCGGGTCATTGCCCCGCAGCAGATATACCCAAACTAAATGGTCTCGACCTCGATCAGGTGCTTGACCTTGAAGATCATGCCCTGGATGGCGGGGTTGTCGACCTGCTCCACCGTAGCGCCAATCTTGCCAAGCCCAAGCGCTTTGAGCGTCTTTGCCTGGTCAGCCTTGTAGCCAATGGAGCTCTTGACCTGCGTAAGGCGCAGGGTTTTCTTTGCCTCAGCCATTACTGAACCTTCTTTCCATAGATTGCAGCAACGGACATGTCGCGACGTGCGGCGACCTGCTCGGGGCTCTGGAGATCTTTCAGGCCCTCGGCAGCTGCCTTGACGATGTTCATAGCGTTGTCGGTGCCGAGCGACTTGGAAAGCACGTCCTTGACGCCCGCAAGCTCGAGCAGCGCGCGCACCGGGCCACCGGCGATAACGCCAGTACCGGGCGTTGCCGGCTTGAGCAGCACGCGACCCGCGGAAAACTCGCCCAGAACCTCGTGGGGGATCGTGCCCTCGTCGGTCAGGGGAACTTTGAACATGTTCTTCTTGGCGTCTTCGACGCCCTTGCTAATGGCGATGGGCACCTCAGCGGATTTGCCCATGCCTACGCCAACGTTGCCGTTGCGGTCGCCGACAACCACGAGCGCGGTCAGTCCAAAACGACGACCACCCTTGACGACCTTGGATACGCGGTTGATGTAGACAACGCGCTCTTCAAGCTCGGGAGCTTGCGGAGAGGCTTGCCTATTGGACTTCTTGTTATTGGTCCTTTGTGCCATGTTTCCTCCCCCTTTTCTAGAACTTAAGTCCGGCTTCGCGGGCACCGTCCGCCAAAGCCTTTACGCGGCCATGATACAAATTACCACCGCGGTCGAAGACAACCTCGGTGATGCCTGCTGCGAGAGCGCGCTCGGCGACGAGCTTGCCAACCTCTGCAGCGCCATCGATGTTTCCACCGCTCTTGCCAGCGCCTTTGATGCTTGCATCGAGCGAGGAGGCACTCACCAGCGTGGTGGCTGCCACATCGTCGATAATCTGCGCATAGATGTTTGCGTTGGAACGCGTCACGCGCATACGCGGACGCGTGGGCGTGCCAGAAACCTTGCCGCGCACACGGCGCTGGCGCCTTTCCAGCTTCGCCTTTTTTGCCTTGAGCTTATCCATACTTTACATTTCTCCTTGAAATCAACCGGCTCATCAGCCGGCATCTGGTTACTACTTAGCAGCCTTGCCCTCTTTGCGGCGGATATGCTCGCCCTGATAGCGAATACCCTTGCCCTTATACGGCTCGGGCTTGCGATAGGCGCGGATATCTGCGGCAACCTGGCCTACAAGCTGCTTGTTAATGCCGCTGATGTTGATAATCGTGGGCTCAGGGCACTCGAAGGTGACACCTTCGACAGGCTCGACGATCACAGGATGCGAAAAGCCGAGCTGGATTTCGAGCTTGCCGCCCTTGAGCGCGGCACGATAGCCGACACCAACGAGCTCGAGGGTCTTTTGATAGCCCTCGCTCACACCAATAACCATGTTATTGATCAAGGATCGAGTAAGACCGTGCAGCGAGCGGTTCTGACGCTCGTCATTCGGACGCTCGACTACGATCGAGCCGTCTTCGGCCTTAGAAATTGCCATGTTCTCATTGAATGTTTGCGTGAGTTCGCCTTTGGAACCCTTGACGGTAACCGTGCTGCCGTCAATGTTTACCTCGACTCCGGCAGGGACCGGAATGGGCAACTTGCCAATACGTGACATTGTGTCTCCCTTCTCGGTTCTTACCAGACGTATGCCAGAACCTCGCCGCCAACGCCGGCAATGCGGGCATCGCGGTCAGTCATGACACCTTTAGACGTTGAAATAATTGCAGTGCCGAGACCACCCAGAACACGGGGGAGCTCGTTTTTGCCTGCATAGATGCGAAGACCGGGCTTGGAGATGCGGCGGATACCGCGGATAACCTTCTCCTTCTTATCCCCGTACTTCAAAGTGATGACAAGTTCGTCTTGCGGAGCTTTTGCAACAATCTCGTACTCCGTGATGTAGCCCTCTTCTTTCATGATGCGGGCGATCTCGACGAGCTTTCGTGAAGACGGCATGGAAACCGTCTCTTTGGTCGCAGTGTTCGCGTTACGAATACGCGTGAGCATATCTGCGATCGAGTCAGTCGTGCTCATTAATTCCTCCTATGGTTCGTGATGACTGCTTCTGAGCGGTTCGCTGCCACCCGTAGCGGCCGCGCCTCCTTAGAGCAGCCCAGCGTCTCGAAGCGATCCGGTTCTTACCAGCTTGCCTTGCGGACACCGGGAAGTTCGCCTTTAAGGGCAAGTTCGCGTAGGCAGATACGGCACAGACCGAACTTGCGATAGACCGAATGCGGTCTTCCGCAGCGGTTGCAACGCGTGTACGCGCGCGTGCTGTACTTGGGTTCGCGATTCGCCTTGGCGATCATCGATTTCTTTGCCAATGCTCATCCTTTCCTATACACAGCGGGCCTTTCCCACTGTTGGTACCGTTTTTGCTGCTTATTGCAGCTTAAATGGCGGGATGATTCCCACCCGCGCGACGCATTGATTCTTCGTTTTCAATCCGCCGCAATAAACACCGAAATGACTACGCACCTTTTGCAGGCGCGCAGTCAGACGGTTGAACACTATACCCTAGCGAGTTGCAAACGGGAAGCCAAAAGCATCAAGAAGCGCCTTGCCCTGCTCGTTGGTTTTTGCGGTCGTGACAAACGTGATGTCCATGCCGCGCGTGCGATCGACTTTGTCGTAATCGATTTCCGGGAAGATAATCTGCTCCGTGACGCCCATGGAATAGTTGCCATGGCCATCAAAGCTCGTCGCAGGCAGACCGCGGAAGTCGCGGATACGCGGAATGGCGGTTGCGATAAGACGATCGAGGAACTCGTACATGCGGTCGCCGCGCAGCGTAACCTTGACGCCAATGGGCATGCCCGCACGCAGCTTGAAGGTTGCGATGGACTTCTTGGCGCGGCAAATCATGGGCTGTTGACCCGTGATAATGCGCATGTCCTCGACAGCAGCATCGATAAGCTTGCTATCGACGGCCGCCTCGCCAACGCCCATGTTTACAACGATCTTTACCAGCTTGGGAACATCGTTGATGTTCTCGATGCCGAGCTCACTTTCGAGCTTGGGCACAATTTCGTTTGCGTACTTCTCTTTCAGGCGTGGTGCCATGTTCTTTCTCCTTCGAGGTTTAAGGCGGGGTTTCCAACCTCACCCCCTTGGTTTTTCCAAGGGCCTAATAACCAACTGTTAGACAGTACTTACAACACCAGCTGGGCTGGTGCGTAAGATTGATGCAAGCCGGAGGGCGAAGCGTGCACGCAGCACGTGGGCCCTCCGACGAACGCCAAGATTGCGTATCAGACTAGCTGATAGCCTTGCCGCATTTCTTGCAGACGCGAGTCTTTGTATCGCCTTCAACCTTGAAACCGATACGGGTGGGCAAGCCGCACTCGGGGCATACGAGCATAACGTTGGAAACATCGATAGGTGCTTCACGGGTGTCGATGCCGCCGTTGGGGTTTGCCTGGGTCGGGCGCAGAGCCTTCTTTACGAGGTTGACGCCCTGGACAGTGACACGCCCCTTCTGGGGATAGGCAAAGAGGACCTCGCCCTGCGCGCCTTTATCCTTGCCGGTAATAACCTTAACGGTGTCGCCGGCTTTAATGTTCATCTTCGTCATACGTCATCTCACCTTTCCCTATAGCGTCTCGGGTGCGAGGGAGACGATCTTCATGTACCTACGATCACGCAGCTCGCGTGCGACGGGACCGAAGATACGCGTGCCACGGGGCGCGCCGGTATCGTCGACCACGACAGCTGCGTTCTCGTCGAACTTGATGTAGGAACCATCCTTACGACGGACTTCCTTTTTTACGCGAACGACGACGCATCGAACGACATCGCCCTTCTTTACCTGACTGTTAGGAGCTGCCTCCTTGACGCTGCAGATAATGACGTCTCCAAGACCGGCATAACGGCGCTTGGAACCGCCGAGAACCTTGATGCACTGAACTTTGTGTGCACCACTGTTGTCAGCAACAGTCAGCATTGATTGCATCTGAATCATGAAAATACCTTTCCTGCTACTAACGTTTCTTACTTAGCCTTCTCGACGATCTCGAGAAGACGCCAGCGCTTGAGTTTCGAGACGGGGCGGGTCTCCATAATGCGGACGGTATCGCCGACACCAGCCTCGTTGTTTTCATCATGCGCGTGGAACTTTTTGGTGCTGTTCATCATCTTGCCGTATACGCGGTGCGGCTTGCGCTCGCGAATCTGCACGACGATGGTCTTGTCGTTTTGTGCCGAGACGACTACGCCCTGGCGAACCTTACGACGATTACGCTCTTCGCTCATTGAGGTTTCGCTCCTTTCTAGCGGATCGCTTCGGCTGCTGCACGGATCTCGCGCGCACGAAGCTCAGTGCAGATACGGGCGATATCCTTTTTTACGGTCTTAACGCGAGCTGTGTTGTCCAGCTGGCTGGTCGCCATCTGGAAACGCAGGTTGAACAGCTCTGTGCGTGCCTCTGCCAACTTCTCGTTGAGGTCGTCGGAAGAAAGCTCGCGAACTTCAGAAGCCTTCATTTACTCGTTACCTCCTTCTGTGGCAGCCACCTCGGTCTGTGCCTCGGCCTCAGTCTCGGCCTCGAACTCCTGCTGACGCTTGAATTCCTCCTTATGCTGCTGAGCAAACAGAGCGGCATGCTCGGCTGCATCAGCACGGAATACCATTTTGCACTTGATAGGCAGCTTGTTGATTGCAAGGCGCATGGCCTCGCGTGCGATTTCAGGCTCGACACCATCAATCTCGAACATGATGCGACCGGGCTTGACAACAGCAACCCACTCTTCCGGGTTTCCCTTGCCGGAACCCATGCGGGTTTCTGCCGGTTTCTTGGTAATAGGCTTGTCCGGGAAAATGGTGATCCACACACGGCCACCACGCTTCATGTAGCGGGTCATCGCGATACGGGCTGCTTCAATCTGGCGGTTGGTGATCCAGTGCGCTTCGAGCGCCTGAATGCCATAGGAACCAAATGCGAGCTCGGTGCCGCCCTTGGCCTTGCCCTTCATGGAGCCGCGCTGTACCTTGCGGAACTTGGTACGCTTGGGCATCAACATTAGCGGTCCCTCCTCTCATTGCGACGGCCACGGCCGCGACGCTGCGCGGAAGTGCCCTCGAGGGAAGGATTCTTCTTTTCCTGGCCAGGCAGAACCTCGCCGTAGTACACCCAGACCTTGACACCGCAGGAACCCATGGTGGTATGTGCGGTGGCAAAACCGTAGTCAATCATCGCACGCAGCGTGTGCAGCGGCACACGGCCTTCGCGGTACCACTCGCGGCGGCTCATCTCGGCGCCACCGAGGCGGCCGGAGCACTGGATACGAATGCCCTGAGCGCCCGACTTACGGGCAGACTGAACTGCCTTGCGCATGGCGCGGCGGAACGCGACGCGTCCCTCGAGCTGCTCGGCGATGGACTGAGCAATGAGGTTGGCATCAAGCTCGGGGCGCTTGACCTCGATAACCTCGACGGACACATGTCCGCCCGTAATGGCCTCGAGCTCCTTGCGCAGCACGTCGACCTCTGCGCCCTTCTTGCCAATGACAATACCAGGGCGTGCGGTGGTGATGATGACCTTGACCTTGTCGCCAGCGCGCTCGATTTCCACGCGGGAAAGCGCGGCGCCGTTCAGCTTCTTCTCGACATGCTTGCGAAGCTTGATGTCGTTGTCGAGCGTGGATGCATAGTCGTTGCCCGCATACCAGCGGCTGCGCCAGTTTTCGGTAACGCCAAGGCGAAAGCCTGTCGGCTTAACTTTCTGACCCATGTCTTATGCCTCCTCTCGGGTAGCGACAACAACGGTAATGTGACTCGTGCGCTTCATGATGGCGCTCGCAGAACCCTTTGCGCGCGGACGGAAACGCTTCATAGTGGGGCCCTCGTCAACATAGGCCTCCTTAATAACCAGGTTTTCCTGGCGGACGCCGAAGTTGCTCTCGGCGTTTGCCGCTGCAGATGCAACGACCTTGGATACAACCTCAGAAATCGCACGCTCGTTGAAGCGCAGGATATCGAGGGCGTCCACGACTTCCTTGCCGCGAATCTTATCGACGACAATGCGCGCCTTGCGCGGAGAAACGCGGACGAACTTTGCGACTGCTCTAGTCTGCATGTACGCTCCTCCTAATCTTTCTTCGCATGGCCGCGGAAGGTACGGGTGGGCGCGAACTCGCCCAGCTTGTGACCAACCATGGACTCGGTAACATAGACCGGCACGTGACGACGACCATCATGGACGGCAATGGTATGGCCGACCATCTCGGGGAAGATCGTCGAAGAACGACTCCAGGTCTTGACGGCATTCTTTTCGCCAGCCTCGTTCATCGCAACAATGCGCTCGAGGAGGCGCGGCTCCACAAAGGGGCCTTTTTTGAGACTTCTACTCACGTTACTCTCCTTTGCGCTTACTTCTTACGACGACGGATAATCAGCTTGCTCGACGCCTTCTTGGGGTTGCGGGTACGATGACCCTTGGTGGGAACACCCCACGGCGTAACAGGATGACGACCAGCAGACTTGTTCTTGCCCTCGCCACCACCATGCGGATGGTCGACGGGGTTCATAACCGTACCGCGGACAGTCGGGCGGACACCCAACCAACGCTTGCGACCGGCCTTGCCGAGGCGGATATTCGAGTGCTCGGCGTTGCCAACCTCACCAACGGTGGCGCGGCACTCGAGAAGCACGCGACGCATCTCCGAAGAAGGCATGCGGAGAATGGCATAGCCACCCTCTTTGCCCATGAGCTGGATGCTCGTGCCGGCGGAACGCGCCATAGCGGCGCCCTTGCCAGGCTGGAACTCCACAGCATGAACCAGCGTGCCGACGGGGATATTCGCGAGCGGTAGCGCGTTGCCAGGTTTGATGTCGGCACCCACGCCGGACTCGACGACGTCGCCAACCTTGAGGCCCTTAGGCTGCAGGATGTACGCCTTGGCGCCGTCTGCATAATGCAGAAGCGCAATGCGCGCCGAACGGTTGGGATCGTATTCGATGGTCGCAACCTTGGCCGGAATGCCGTCCTTGGTACGCTTGAAATCGATCTTGCGGTATTTACGCTTGTGTCCGCCGCCCTGATGACGAGTCGTGATACGACCGTAGTTGTTACGGCCTGCCTTCTTGGGCAACGGCTCCAGCAACGACTTCTCCGGCGTCGTTGTCGTGATCTCTGCAAAATCAGAGACCGTCTGGAAACGACGTCCAGGGGAAGACGGCTTGTATTGCTTTATTCCCATACATGAACTCCTTCACTCCGATGGCCGTGACAATCGCTATGGGAATGAGAGGCGGTGCACCCCTCTGCGATCGACGACTCCGGACTTTCCACGGTGCCGGGCGACTCCAAACTGGAGGCGCGCTGCACACATCGAACCTCCCATGCACCTAATGGGAAGCTGAAGAACCAAACTTAGTCTTGGTTGGCGAACAACTCGATCTTGTCGCCGGCTGCCAAGGTGACAATCGCCTTTTTCCACGTGCGAGTCTTGCCCGCGATGTAGCGCTGGCGCTTGGGCTTAGACTTGACGTTGGCGGTGTTCACCTTCACCACGTGCACGTTGAAGATCTCCTCGACTGCCTTGGCGATCTCAATCTTGCTCGCGGTCTTAGCGACCTCGAACGTGTAGCGGTTGAAATCCTGCATGTCGAAAGAGCGCTCGGTGATGATTGGGCGAATGATGATTTCACGTGCCTCCATTAGCTCAGCACCTCCTGAACATACTCAATCGCATCCTTGGTCATAACCAAAGACCCGTTATCGAGCAGGTCGTAGGTGTTGGACTCGGAAGCGCCGATGATGCGAACCTTCTCGAGGTTGCGGAAGGACAAAAACGAGTTGACGTCCTCGTCGTTGACGACGATGGTGACGCGGCCTTTGCAGCCAAGCGCTTCGAGCGCTGCTGCAGCAGCCTTGGTCGAGGGCTTTTCGAAATCGAAGGAATCGACAACGAACAGCTCGGAATCAGCGAGCTTGCCAGACAGCACGGAAGCCATCGCGAGCTTGACGACTTTGTTGTTCACGCGAAATGCGTAAGAACGGGGATGCGGGCCAAACACAACGCCGCCGTGGCGGAACTGCGCCGCACGCGTCGTGCCCTGACGAGCACGGCCGGTGCCCTTTTGGCGGAACGGCTTGCGACCGCCACCAGAAACCTGGCCGCGGGTCTTGGTGTCATGCGTACCCTGACGACGAGCAGCCATCTGGCTACGAACAACCTGATGGATGCAAGCAGCGTTCGGCTCAATGCCAAAGATGCTATCTGCAACCTCGATCGTGCCCGCATCTTTGCCCGTGGAGTCAGTAATCTTGAGTGTAGTCATTGATCTGAACCTCCCTTAAGCCATACGGATTTGAACGAGAGCACCTTTGCCACCAGGAACGGCACCCTTAACCAACATGAGATTCTGCTCGGCATCGATGCGAACGACGGCGAGGTTCTTCACCGTGACGCGATCGCAACCCATGTGACCCGGAAGACGCAGGCCCTTGAGAACGCGAGCAGGATAAGCGCACATGCCAACGGAGCCCGGGGCGCGATGGAAATGATGACCATGTCCGCCAGGGCCACCGCCGAAGCCGTAGCGCTTGATGACGCCAGCAAAGCCTTTGCCCTTGCTCACGCCAGTGACGTCGACTTTTTCGACGTCGTTGAAAGCGTCGACCGTTACGGTCTCACCCACGGAATGCTCGGAAGCATTCTCAACACGCACTTCGCGCAGGTAGCGCATGGGGGTAACCCCAGCCTTTGCGAAGTGGCCTTTCATGGGCTTATTCACTTTCTTTTCCTTGATGTCGCCAAAACCGATCTGGACTGCTTCATAGCCATCGGTTTCGGTGGTCTTGACCTGCGAAACAACGCAGGGGCCAGCTTGGATGACGGTGACGGGGACAATAGTGTCGTCTTCTCCCCATACCTGAGTCATTCCCAGCTTACGGCCAAGAATCGTATTGACCATTACCAACCTTACTGTCAGGCGATCTTGAGGCGGAAAACCCTTTAGTTTTCTCTCAGCGGATCGCGGCTTTGAGCCTCTTCCTTTGCACGTGAGATTTGCGCCGGAAGTCTGTAGGCACACTACGCCCTTTTGAGCGCAGCTCTCCAATCATACTCTTGCTAAGATGTGAATGCCAGAAAAACTTTGCGAATGAAGCAGATTCTTCGTTTGTGCTCCACAATTGCAGCGGTAGAACGGCTCCGCTTGTCTTAACTTCGCTTCTCTTGCGGTGGACCGTGCTTAAAACGCCCCAACTCCGTTTCTTCTGCGAATGTACAGGATAAGCGAAATTACACAGGAGAAGCGGCGTTGGGGCGCGTCGGGGCTGGGGCAAAACGCCGTGAAGTCCCAAGGCGTCTTCTCCTTATGCACAGCACCGTTTCTCGAGAAAGTCAGGGATGGCATTATTGAGAAGGAAGCCACACTGGCTAACGATATCCT
>CACZSV010000052.1 GCA_902783925.1 uncultured Coriobacteriaceae bacterium | reverse complement strand
CGATTTCGACTGGGAGCTTCTCGCGGCCATCAATTACGTGTGCCATATGCTCGCGGTCCGTGCGTCCGTTGTGGCGAAAATCAGCCTCTCCGATAGCGAAGTGTCCGGTGCACAGGATTGGGATATGTCCTATAAGATTGCGGAGCAGGCGCGCAATATCTTCCACGTGCGCAAGGTACTGTATCACTGGCGCATTCATGACGAGTCAACGGCCAAAGATTCCGATGCCAAGCCGTATACGCATAAGGCGAGCGAAAAAGTCATCGAGAACCACTTCGAGCGTATTGGGCTGCCCGCGATTGTCGAAGATGGGCCGTTTGCGAATTCACACGCCGTGACCTATGTACTACCTGAAGAGCGTCCGCTTATCTCCATCGTCATTCCGAACAAAGATCATGTCGACCTGCTCAGCCGTTGCATCGATTCGATTCGCGAGAAGACGACGTACGAGAATTACGAAATCATCGTCGTCGAGAACAACAGCACCGAAGACAGCACCTTTGCCTATTACGAGATGCTCAAAGGCGAGGGCAAGAATATTCGCGTCGTGCTCTACGACGGCGGTTTCAATTTCTCGGCCATCTGCAATCTTGGCGCAAAAAACGCGAATGGCGAATACTGCTTGTTCCTGAATAACGACACTGAGGTCATCACACCGGACTGGCTCGAGCGATTGCTCGGCCCCATGATGCGTGAGGATGTTGCATGCACGGGTGCGAAGCTTTTGTATCCCGACGAGACGATTCAGCATGCGGGAGTCATCATCCCCAAATCGCCTCCGGGGCATGTCGGTCTTCACTTCCCGCGCAACGACCTGTTCTGCTACGGCATGCTGCAGCACCCACGCGAACTCAGTGCGGTTACGGGCGCGTGCATGCTGGTGAAGAAAAGCGAGTTCGATGCGCTTGGCGGCTTTGACGAGGGGCTTGCCGTCGCATATAACGACGTTGACTTGTGCCTGCGCCTGCGAGAGGCAGGCAAGCGCATCGTCATCGAGCCTCGCGCGGAACTGTTCCATTACGAATCTGCATCTCGTGGTGCAGACGATGTCGACTCGCCAACGCGTATGCGCTTCACGAAAGAAAAAGGCCAGTTCATGATGCGTTGGAACCGCTATATTGGCGAAGGCGACCCCATGTACAGCACTAACTTCGCGATGGGGGCAGGCTATTTTGACCTCGACTGGACGACGGCTCCCTGGGGAATGTAGGAAAGCCGGAAAACGCGCAGTACCGAACGGTGTTCTGAAAGAGGAAGCATTTACATGTATCGCAGGTGATACACGTTGCGTTCTCCCACATCAGCAACGCTCTCGAATTGCACCATATCGTCGCTATACTGCGAAAGATCGAATTCCGAGACCCAGTAGTCAATTCCAAGTGCCTTGAGATCGCGGGTATTGAGTCTGACCGTGAACGAATCTGCTGTTTCGAGTGCAAATCTCGTGTCGCCTCGTGTAGGCCTGATCTTGATATGCGCGTAGCGGTTGTAGATATTCTTGAACTTACCTTCGGGATCAACGGGCTTCCACACGTCGATATGAGGATAGAGCGCGACGGAGTTGAGCGTGGGAACGCCATATGCGATGCACGCCTGCGCGATGATGCTATCGTCTGCCACCCATAATTCTTCTGTCGAATTGTCCTTGATGTGAGCAACCGCGCTCGAAAGCGGGGTCTCGTAGAAATTGCTCAGCCCAATCTGCACGGGATTGACCATAAGACCAGTGAGCATGACAAGCGCAGATACGCAGAGAACGCGTTGGCAGGAAATATCGTTTTTGAGAATGGTCGACAATACGGCATAGATGCTGAGCGCGATGAAGGTCGTGGAAATGACTATGACAAAGATGCGCATCGACGGAACAACATGCGCGCGGGTGAGCATTACTGCCCCCGCCCCGAGAACGACTCCTGCGAGTGCTGCTGAGAGAGCAGCAGGCACCGAAAGCGGACGCGGTTCGCGCACGTTGCTCAACGCAAGCGATAGCGAACGGATGAGGAGCATAATGTCGATGATCCCCACGCCAAATGCCAGGCGATGCGCCGTGACATTGCTGAGCAGCGAGATTTTTGCCAGCATGGGGGGAAAGCCGAAAAGACCAAACACGAGGAATATAAAGTCTACGATAAGCAGCGCAATGACAAAACCGTCTCGTCTCTTCACGGCAAAGACTGCGCCAAGGATTATTCCGAGCGGGAACAATCCGTACATACCCATCATCTCGCAGACATTG
>CACZSV010000051.1 GCA_902783925.1 uncultured Coriobacteriaceae bacterium | reverse complement strand
ATTTAGAGGGGGCGTTGGCTTTCCATTGCGCGTATAGCGTCATGTCGCCATCGACCTTAACATTGGCCTTGTCGGCATAAGCGGTGCCGCTGCCGTCTTTGGCGGTGTTCCAGCCGGTGAAGGTATAGCCATCGCGCTTGAAAGCGTTTGCCGTCAGTGCAACGGTGGCGCCAGCGTCGGCGGTCTGTTTGTCCATCGTGCCCTTGCCGCCGTTGGCGTCAAAGGTAATGGCGTAGGTGGTGACAGGATCAGTCTTCTTCTTGAAGACGGCTGTCACGACGACATCCGAGCCGGGCATCGTGAACGAGTCGTCCTTTATGGTGACGTCGGGTGTTTCGGTCTTCCACTCGACGAACTCGTAGCTTCGGTCCGCAGGTGTGGCGGTGAGCTTAACGGTGTCGCCCGCGGCAGCCTCGGCCTTGTCCGCGCTCGCAGTGCCGAAATCGGCTGGGTCGGCCGTCACGGAAATCTTGTACGCGGTAGGAGCCTCGCCTGAAACGGTCAGAACGACGCTCCCTGTGTAATCATTGTATTTTTCGCTTTTGACCGTGGCTGATATCGTGGCGCTTTTGCCCGCTTTGGATGCGTCGTTTTTGAACTTGAAGTTAACCGCGAAGCCTTCATCGTCGAAAGACCACGAGTCGAGCACCGAATCGGGATCGCTTACGCTGACACTGTCTGCGGGAATTTCTAAGTAGGATCCATAATCAGATGGCAAATAGCCCGCTATACTCACCGAGCCAGATGAGCCATAGTCGGCTGTTTTCTCGATGGTTGTCGTGCCTGTCCAATCCTGCTTGTCGCTCGTGTTTTTGAAATATGCGGTGACTGAACCGGCTTGCACCGCATCGCTAATGCTCATTTTCAATCGATTTGGAAATACAGGATCGGGGCTTACCGCTTGATTGCCGATACCCCAATGGTCGAGAACATATCCCGAATTCGGCGAGGCTGTATATGTGACAAAGTCGCCTTCGGTCTCCCAATTTACGTCGCCAGCTTCGCTTGGTGATGCGGAAGGGGTTGGCACTCCTGGAGCCGCCAGCGCAGTTCCCACCGCGATGGCGATCGCCACAAGAGCTGCTGTTGCAAACGCAATCGCAACTGCTGTGATGCGCCTATAAGCAATACTCACTGATATTCTGGTCATGATGCTCCCCCGTTCTCTCGCAGCTTAACGTGCACGAGCACGTTTTTTCCTAACTTCAATTGTATTGAGAGAACGCAAGATGCGACCTACCGCCCAGCATCGTTTCCCGACCGCTTGGGACAGATGATGCTACTCGATTCTGAATGGTAAATAATCGTGCCTGAGCGGTACAGGGTTTTCACGGGAACGTCTGTAAAATTACCGAGTAGAGAAGCACGATTGCAGTCGTTGTGACGTTTGCCGGCGCGTGAGTTTGCACGCGCGAAGAAGGAGACGAGGAAGGGGTCCAGTATGAAGTTGAACAAAGGCGTGCTCATCGCCATCATAGCCATGGTGACTGTTGCCATCTGGTTTATCGTCGACCATTTTGCCCCGGGTTCACCCAGCTGGGTCGTCTACATTTTCGGCGCGGCTGCCATGGTCGGTGTCGGTGCGTGGGGACACAAAGATGGGGGCAACTAGCCCGCGTCCGTTTTGAGCGTCAGGGTATTTGAGAGACTCGTTTTCACGGATAATGGGCTTTGGGATCTTTGTGCTACACATTTCCAACACTACAGAGGAAAGCGAGCGGATGAAACGCGTAAACACGAGGTTCGAAGCCGAGGAGGGGCGTCGCAACATCGACGTCCTGTTTAGGGCATCTGAAAAGGACGAGCAGGTGGAAGTGCTCATGACGCGGGTCGCCGACCCCTTATCCGGCTTACTGACAGTGCGCGACGAATCCGATGCCGTTTTAACGTTGCCGGAAGAGCGCATCGTCACGATATCCGTCGACAACAAGAAGCTGCGAATAGTAGCGGACGACGGCATCTACTGGTTGAAGATGCCGATGCATGACGCCGAGACGATGCTGAACCCTAGCTGGTTTTTGCGCATCTCGCGCTATGAAATCGTGAACCTGCGCAAAGTGCGACAGTTCGACTTCTCGATTAGCGGCACGCTGCGCATCGATTTAGAGGACGGTACGGAGACGTGGGCGTCGAGGCGGTTCATTCCGGCAATTAAAAAAAGGCTGCAGGGGAAGGAGTGACAGGCTATGCTTGCGATAACTCTCAAACGAGCTGGATTTGGCTTCTTTTTGGGGATGATCGTTGGGGTTTTCATCGTGATCGGCATGAGCTTTGGCGCGGGCGGCTCGATTGTCGTGCCCCACAAGCTCCTTGTCCTGACGGGCAGCGAAGCGGGCGCACTGCTCGCGCAGGTGCTGATTTCGGGGGCATATGGCGCCATACCCATGGCCGGCGTTACCTTCTACGATCTGGATTCATGGGGGCTGTTGAAGCAGGCGGTCGTCCATTACGCATCGTACACGGCTGCGTTTATGCTCTTCGGCTATGCAGCCGGCTGGGTCGAGAATGCTTCCGAAATGGCATTTGTT
>CACZSV010000050.1 GCA_902783925.1 uncultured Coriobacteriaceae bacterium | reverse complement strand
GCAGCCGGGCAACCAGCGCACCTTCTCCCATGGAGGCAAAAGGTGTACGACCGGGCTGGAACGCGGGGCTGGGTCCGCGCGAAGCAAGAGTCTTGCGTAGCGAAAAGACAGTGGCTTTTCGCGATGACGCGCTGAGCGCCGGGCGCAGCCCAGCACCTCGCTCAGGCTTCGCACTTACAGGAGCTCTCCCGAAAGATCGGCAAACGGGTCCGCGTCCCCGAAGTGCGCGTTCCTATACTCCACGAGCAAGGCGGCAGCACGCGTGTTCTCGCACTCGTGCGCAAAGGCCAGTAGCTCCTCGATATTGTCTGCCGTGATGCCGCCCCAGTCGGCGACGTCGGATAGACAGTCGTCGAGGCCTGTTTGGATGAGGTAGCGCACGAGCAGATCGGGGTGCTTGGTGTGTTCGGCGTCCGAGTGTGCGATGAGCGCCCTCACGGACTTCGGCCCTACGAGGAAATGCGCGGCGATGGGGAACTTAAATTCCGGCCCCAGGACCTTTGCGACGAATTCGACTTTGTCCGGGCTCATATTGGGGACGATCCAAAGGTTCTTGCGCGGCCCTGGGTATGTCTTGAATATCTCGACTGCGTCAAAGCCGCTTATCGAGTCGAGAAATCCCAGCAGGTCGCAACGGTCAAAGAGTATGGCACGTTCAGCGTACTGCGAGTAGATTTCGAGCGTGAGCATGCCCTTTTTGCTGAGCGCATCAAGCGTGCGAAAACGTTTCTCCGTGTTCGCCGGTGGAATATCGCGCGACTGCAACGCCGCTTCGATACGGGGGATGGGGAACAGATATGCAAAGAAGTCCTCGGTCGTGACGATGCGCGGCATGCCATTGAAATGCGAATAGGGCATGAGGAAGCTCTCGAATCGCGAGGAGCGCTCGATCCAGTCCTCGCACATATCGAAGGCGTCGCGCTCGTAGAGAAACAGCGCCCCCTGCTTGAACCCACGCGTAATGCAATAGGCAAAGGCACGCGACATATCGAGTGTGTCTTTATAACGGTCATATACGATTTCGAGGGATTCTATGCTGCAGCCAAGCGATGCAATCCCCAGCAGTTTTGACTGCGCTTCTACATCGAGTTCGCCGGACATGTCGAGAAAACGGGACACGAGCTCGGGTCTGTTGCGCAGCGCCGCCCACTCGAGCGCGGTTTCGGGGAGATGCTCCCGCATGCGTACGCGCGTGGTAATGCCGAATACGTTGATGTAGGGGTCTGCACCATGTGCCAGCAGCGAATCAATGCCGTCGCCGCTGTAGCGAATGGCCTCGACAAGCGCCTTTGCAGAATCAAGCTGTTCAGATGTCGGTTTGGCGTTCATACGCTTTCCCGTGGTCTCTTCATGCCGTGTCACTATGCTAATTCAGCTTGCCGTAGATTGAAATACAGAACGTGCCCCCTTTGCGTTTGTTTCTTCGTATGAGTCGCCCAGTCCTGCTCGACTTATCTTGCCCGACTCATTTTAGGCTCTCGTACGCATGCCATGATAAGGCGACAATTCGTTACTTTGCAGTGACTGGCCTGCGCGGCCCCTATAGGTATAATCTGCCTATGGAAACCCCGCGGCCAACACCTGAGGGACGCTTGTCCGAGATTGCACGTCGCGTTGTGAATCTGGCTACTGCTTCGCTTTTCGTCGACATGCCCTTCTTGGACGTCGCTCTTTTCCGCCTGAGATTTGCCCCGGATAGACGCAACGTCATTCCGAGCTGGGCAACCAATGGGCGCGAAGTTCACTACGATACGAACTATGTTCTTAGGCGCTATAGCGAGAAAGCTTCGATTGTGTCGCACGATATCCTGCACGTAACGCTGCATTGCGTGTTTCGTCATATGTTCGTACATCCGGATGTCAACCAGCGGCTCTGGGACCTCTCCTGCGATATTGCGGTCGAACACATCATCACCTCTCTTGGCATGGCGTCGCTTGACGATGGCCGCGCGGCCATGCGCGATGCCTATCTTGGCATGCTCGATAATCTCCCCGAGCTCATGAGCGCGGAGAAACTTTACAAGGCGCTTGGGGAAGCAGAGCTGAGCGAAGAAGACTTCGACGTGTTCGAGGAAGCGTTTGCCGTCGATGTGCATCCCTGGTACATCGTCGAAAACCGCTCGCCCAGCGGTAACGGTCCAGATTACGAAGACGAGGACAGCGACGATGGCATTGCGGGGGAGGGGCCATCCTCGAAGGGCGAGCAGGGCGAAGGTCGTTCGAGCACGGATACCGATGCCAATTCCGACAATAAAAAACCGCAAGAAGACG
>CACZSV010000049.1 GCA_902783925.1 uncultured Coriobacteriaceae bacterium | reverse complement strand
AGGGGCGCGCTTTGGCGCGTCCGCCTGCCCCGTGCCGTTTGTGGGGATTTGCTCCGTAGGGGCGCGCTTTAGCGCGCCCGCATCCGCAGGTCGACTATACCCACGCGAGCGGGCCTTTACGTTTTGTCTTGACGAAGAAACTAGACTTCGAGCTCGATGCCTTTGAGGCAGACGGGTTGGTCGGGAAGTGGGATATCGAGCGCATCGCTTGCAAGAATGCGCAGGTCTTGGATACTTGCGCTGTAGCATGCGAGCGCGTCTATCCAACGGCGCAGGCACGCGCGGCCCGCGTCGGTCATGCTGTAGCAGCGCTTTGCCGGGCCAGATTCCGAAGTGTCCCATTCGCTGATGACGAGGCCGTTGTTTTCCATTTGCTTGAGAATGCGATAGATGCCCGTTGGGTCCGGCGCATTGCCGCCAAACATGGGGCCGTTGGTCATCTCTTGGATAATCAGGTAACCATGGACGGGCTTATTCGATTTTGCCAGTACGGTGAGTATCGAGGGTTGCGTCAGGCGGCTCAGGCTTTTGCCGAGCTCGCCGCATTCGCTGAGTTCTTCTTCAGATTTGGGGTGGCAGGCCGACCACATGTACTTCTCCCTTATTCGTTAAATCCGTAGCCATATAATACGACAACCGCTAAAAAAATGCCGCGCGCTTCTGGGATGATGATTCGCGTTTGTAACGCGAAAAAGCCGGGAACATTCGCGGGTATGAAAGCGTATAATCTCTAGTACTGGCATTAATCCAATAGTTCTGGCCTGCTGAAATATGCTCTATCAAGAACGAGCAAACGTACGTGTTAAGAATTGGTGTGGGCCGGATACACTCATCGCAATCGGGAGAGGGGACTACCATGGGAGCTGCAAAGGCGAACTGTCTCATATGCGCAAAGCCGCTCGTGTATTTCGAAGATGCGCTAGATGTCACCTGCGCTATCTGCGGCAAAAAAGAGACGGGTCATTCCATCTGCGAAGACGGGCACTATGTTTGCGATACGTGTCACAGGCAACAAGGTGTCGACCATGTTATCGAGGAATGCAAAATGTCGACGAGCAAGAATCCCGTCGAGCTTGCAGACCATCTCATGAACCATCGGAGCATCTATCCGAACGGCCCTGAGCATCACACGCTCATCGGTGCTGCGCTCATGACCGCTTATAAAAACGCCGGTGGTGATATCGACCTGGAAAAGGGTCTTGCCGAGCTTTTGAAGCGGAGCATGTGCGTGCCTGGGGGAACCTGTGGTTTCTGGGGCTGCTGTGGTGCCGCGACGAGTTCTGGGCAGTTCTACAGCATCATCTCTGGTTCGACGCCCATGAAGCAGGAGGAATGGGGCCGAACGCAGCGTCTGACCTCGAATACCTTGGGACGTCTTGCAGATTACGGCGGCCCTCGTTGCTGCAAGCGCGTTGGTTTTCTGGCGATACTCGAGGCCGTGCCGTATGTGGCCGAGACCACGGGCGTGCAGATGGAATTGCCCGACACAATTATGTGCAGGTATTTCCCTCGCAACGCGGAATGTCTACGTACACACTGCCCGTTTTTCCCCGAAGGCGCCACGCATCCAAACGATAGGGAAGTCGCATAATCAAGGCCGCTTGAGTCGGTAGGACAGACCTGGCTACTCATCCCGAGCGCATAAACGCAGCTGCTATACTTGCTGACCAAGGGAATCGCTCTTTGTTTGGGGAGGGACGCGGTTATGCACATTCTCAAGCCGCAGCATCAGACGCCGTCGGTCATGAACTGCCCGATGCTCCAGATTGTCCAGGGCTGCACACATAATAAATGCCACTTTTGCGATATCTTTCGCGACGTCAGCTTTTGCAAGTCGCCTATGCATGAAATCGAAGAAGATCTCGACGAGCTTGCTCGGATTATCCGTCCCAACCAGCAGCGCATTAACCTGACAGGCGGCAACCCGTATGCGCTTTCGTGCAAGCAGCTCGTGCCCATACTCGAGCTTGTCAAGCAGAAGCTGCCGAGTATCACGAGTTTCGGCGGGTTTTGCCGTATCGCAGACATAAAGAACAAGACCGACGACGAGCTCGCATTGCTCGCGTCGTACGGTGTGAACGATTTGAGCATTGGCGCAGAAAGCGGATATGACCCTGCGCTTTCGTTTATGGAGAAAGGCCATACGGCTGCCGATATCGTCGAGCAGGGTCAGCGCATGCATAAGGCGGGTATCGATTTTACCTTCTTCTACCTTGTTGGCATGGCGGGTGCAGGTGCTGGTCAGGAAAACGCCATTGCCACGGCAAAGGCGTATAGTGCAGCAGGCCCCGGACACGTGCTCATCGTGTGTATCACCCCGACCAAGGGCTGGCCGCTTGCAAAGGATATCCAGGCTGGACTTTGGGAGCCTCCTTCGGAAATTGAAATGATCGAGGAGATTCGCACCTTTGTCGAGCATCTCGATTGCAAAACCTATATCAATTGCTCGCACGACACCGACATAGTTCGTTTTGAGGGAATGGTTCCGAAAGATCAGCAGAATATGCTGTTGCTCATTGATGACCGCCTGCCAAAAATCAATCCTTTGGCTGCCCGAAAGATGCGCGAAATGATTCATAAAGCCCGTTTCGCGGGGTAGGCGGCTTGCTGAAGCGGTAGCTTAAGTTTACTGTTCGGTAACGCGAGCAAATAATCGATAAATAGTTTGCATTAGCTAACATTTATGCTATAGTACATAACAGTTAGTAATAGCTAACTTCCTCTCTCTTCGCCCGGGCGCTCACCCCCTTCCAAGCGCTCGGGCTCTCTCTTTATATGAGGGTGATTCCTTTTTTGGTGATACTATTGCGAAAGAAGGTTGTGCCGTTCGATTGCGAGGAATGAATATGAGCGAGCTTGTGCGCTTCTCTGTGGCGATGCCCGAAGATTTGATGGAAGCGCTCGATACATATACCGCTCGTCGCGGTGTCGCGCATAACCGTTCTGAGGCCATTCGCGACCTCGTGCGCAATGCGCTTGTCCAAGAAGAAGTCGAAGATCCCGAATCGAGCATTTTTGGAACGCTGACGATGGTTTTCAACCATCACTCGAATGACCTTCGCGACAAGCTCGACAGCGTGCAACATGAACATGTTGACGAGATCGTTTCGACTGTGCATGTGCATCTTGACGAGGAAAACTGCCTCGAGGTCGTGCTTATGCGTGGCAAGAGCCGCATAATTCGCTCAATTGCAGATGCGCTTCTTGGAACAAAGGGCGTCATGCATGGCAAGCTCGTGGTCACAACTACCGGAACGCCGCATAATCATCCGCATACGCATGAACACGGACATGGGCATACGCACGGACATGCACATGCGTAGGGCGCGGTTTGCCGCGGTCTGATGATATCTGCGCGGGCAGCTTGAAGGCCGTCTCTACGTAACTGTCCCTTTAGGCGCTATTGCGCCTTTTCGCTTGAGCTCTCAGCTGCTTCTTCCGTATCTTTCTCGGCATCGTCGAACATCTTATCGACACGGTTTTGAATGCTCTCGACTTTGTCGAGAACGCTATCCTTGTTGATTTCGTCAACTTTGATGTCTGTGCCAGCGGCCTTTGCGCCGCTTTCAATGCCCTTTTTTGCAGCTTTGCCAGTTGCTTTGACCTGCTTGTTGAGCTTTTTGAAAATGATGGGCCCAAAGAGCACGCATACGATGGCGATTATGATGATGAGCTCAAGTGGCCCAAGTCCGAATATTCTCATGCGAATTCTCTCCTGTGTCGAAACCTGCACACTATCATAGCCGATGGTCGGCGCAGCTGGATATAATCGTAAAAAATGAACGCATAATAATATCGATGGGGTACTATCACAAAGACATATCGCATACGCATGTGGAGGCATCATGACTGAGGCTGATACGATAACGGTGTACGACCAGATGAAGATTATTGCTGAGCCAACGCGTCTCAAGATCATGCGCCTGCTTTGCGAGAAGAAACACTGTTCCCGTTCTCTCGCCTTAACGCTGGGCATTAGCGAATCTGCTGTTTCTCAGCATATGACAGTTCTGCGCCAGGCAGGCCTCGTGCACGGAAAACGCCATGGGCACCATATTCATTATCTGATCGAAGAGGACCCGCTGCGCGCTATTATCGGAGAACTCGAGTCTTGGCTTGTGGCGATCGGCGAGCTTGGCGATTGCCACGAGGTCGATACCTGCGAATATCGTCTTGATGACGGCTCGAGCGGCTGTCTGTATAGATCCGTACGTGGAGAACAAGAGTAGGAGGGAATATGCCCGGTCTTCCCTTTGGTGCTGTGCAGTCACACGATGTCCCGCAGGAATTCAGGAGCTATGTGCACATCGAGGATATCGAGTTCATCGAGATCAATCCCAACAAGCCGTATCCGCGTTCCTCGGCGTACAGAAAGACCGCCAATGGCGCTCAGATGCGCGTCAGGAACAACGCGCCGGAAATCGAAGAGCTCGAGCTCACGGTCGAGGAGGCAAGCTCGTTCATAGAGAGCATTGTCCAGGCGGGAGTCTTTTCATGGCAGCGCGTATATCGTCCAGCACAGGGCACATTTGTCGTTGCCGATCTGGAATGGCGTCTCGAGTTTAGATTCGACGAGCCCTTTGCCAAGCGTACCCAAGCCTTCAGGGTTGAGGGAGAAGAAGTATTCCCCGATAGCTACGACGACGTCGTTTCGCTTCTTATTGACGTTCCCTGCGTCGCCGCGGACGACCCAGCAGACGAGTAAAACGCGTGGCAAAGAAAAAGGATAGCAAGACCAATGCGATGCGCATACTTGATGCGGCTGGCATCGAGTACATAGTTCATCGTACCGACGCCACAGCGCTGGACAACGGCGTCGATGTTGCTCGCATGGCAGGGCAAGACCCCGATCGTGTCTTCAAGACGCTTGTCACCGTGGCGAAGAGCGGGGAGCACTACGTGTTCATTGTCCCAGTCGCCTGCGAGCTCGATTTGAAAAAAGCTGCATGCGCGGCACGAGAAAAATCGATTGCCATGGTCAAAGCGCGTGAGTTATTTGATCTCACGGGATATGTGCATGGAGGCTGCAGCCCGTTGGGCATGAAAAAGTCCTATGAGACGTTTATCGATGAAGCCTGCACGCTCTTCGACAAGATTCTTTTTTCGGGCGGGAAAATAGGCGTTCAAATCGAGGTGTCGTTTCCCGACCTCAAAAGAGCCATGGACATCCACATTGCCGATTTGACCGCATAGAGAGCGGGCGAGCAGTGTACAATAATTCATGTCTGTGAGAGAACGAGAGAAAGAGGCCATCATGGGAGAAATCAAGTTTTTCCGCTGTAATACCTGCGGCAATATCATCACCAAGATTATCGATGCCGGACCGGTACCTTTTTGCTGTGGCGAAAAGATGATCGAGCTCGTTGCCAACACAACGGATGCGGCTTCGGAAAAGCATGTTCCGGTTATCACCATCGAAGGCGATACCGTCACGGTTTCTGTGGGCGAAGTCGAGCATCCTATGACAGAAGAGCATTACATCCAGTGGATTTGCCTGCACACGGAAAAGGGACTGCTTTTCAAGACTCTGACTCCAAATGATAAGCCCGAGGCCGTCTTTGATCTTGTCGGAGAGAAGGCAATCGAGGCGTTCGCCTACTGCAATCTGCATGGCCTCTGGAAGGCGCAAGCGTAAGTTATGGTGGCTTGTTCAGAGTTTTGTGAATTGTCTGTGATGGGCAAATAAGCTGCTAAACTAACGCGCGGAGACAGAGGTTCATGGGAGGTTCAGTGGTCGAGGAACACGTGGGCAAGAAGCGACGCAGGGAAGTCCGCCAAGCCGTCAGCATGAAACAAGAGCTCAACAATTCCTTGTTCATTATTATCGGTGTTCTCGCATTAGGCGTTATCCTCACTGCGGCCCTGACGTATTTGTCCATTTCCGGCATCGTGCCTTCGAATACAATTTGGACTCAGGTGATTCCGTTTCTCATCGTCATCGTAATGCTGATTCTTGCTGCTCCCCTGGCGAGCAAATGGTGGGGCCTGCACGGTGAGTATAAGAAGCACCTCGAACGCTATAACATCAGCAAAGAGGATATGGCTGCCGTCAAGCGTGGCGAACTGTAAGACCATGAACAGATGAGATACGAAGCGGGTGCGCCAAGCGCGCCCGCTTTTCTTGTAATGTCAACGTCGTGATGTAGACGATTCTTGGCTAGGCGTAGCGTGCGGCGAGCCCGGCAATGTAGTCATCGCGGATAGTCTCTATGGAATCGAGTGCTTCTTCGAGCGTACATTCAAGGTAATGAGACGTCCAAGCAATGTAAATCGACGTGATTGCGATGCTGAGCTTTTTTATAGAAGACGCCTTCGCTTCCTCGTTGAAGCCGTATTCATCGAGCGTTGATTCCAAATCATCAAGCAGGCTCGCACCAACTCTGTGCTCGATGTTTTTCCAAAGAAGGTCGTTTCCGATGAGAGATCCAGCGCTGTTGAGCAAGGCAAGTCTATCCTGGAGTGCCCCAAGCGCGATGCGTGCGCGATCTTTCCAGTCTTTCTGCTTTGCCCCCTCGTCGAGGCAAGATTCCAGAAGCTCCTCGATTTCGCGATCGTATGCGTATTCGGCAAGCTCATTCATGTTCTTGAAGTGATAATAAAAAGTCTGCCTATCTACGTCGCAATCTGCGGCAAGGTTGCGAACGGGGATTTCTGCTAACTGCTCCCCATTCTGCAGTCTTTTGATGAGTGCTTTTGCGAATGCATCCCGTGTCGCACGGCCACGTCGAGTTTCAGCTGGCAATTGTCCATCTCCTTACTTCCCCTGTTTAGAAAATGCACAATATGGACTGTATTAAATTTAGAACAATCGTGCAAGGATTATCATAAAAAAATAGGGGTTTTACTGGCCTTTTCTTCCAAAATCGTTTGTTTGAAGGGCGTGTCATGCTGTAAACGCCACTATGGCGATTAGGTTATGCCAACGATGATGCAGCTTTTGTTACCCAAGCGTTTGCTCGTTTGTACAGCGCTTGAAGTAGTATGAGCATACTCATGAGAAATAGGCCCATGTAAGTGGAAATATGCTGAAGGGGCATTGCTTATGCCGCTTTTTTGGAGGCATGAAGCATTTCCATGTGATAGTAGCGCGGTTGCGAAGGCACATGCGCTCCGAGAGATTGATGGAGGAACTTAGAGTGGCTCAATGTAATTCAAATTGCTCGGCATGTGGCGATAGCGGTTGTCAGGATCGGTCTGCTCCGCAGTCGCTCGCATTGCATGAGGGGACGAAGATTAAAAACGTCGTTGCGATTGCCAGCGGTAAAGGAGGCGTGGGCAAGTCTCTCACGGCTGCTTTGCTGGCGTGCGAGCTGGCACGTCGTGGCAAGAAGGTCGGCATTCTCGACGGCGATATCACCGGACCGTCCATTCCGCGCTCTTTCGGCGTTCATCAGCCCCCTGCGGTTGACGAGGCGGGCATGCTCTGCCCCGCAGAGACAAAGCTTGGCATCAAGGTTGTCTCCACCAATATGCTCACTGCCGACGAGGCGACGCCGTTTTTGTGGCGTGGTCCCGTGCTCAATGGCATTCTGACGCAGTTCTACAGCGATATTAACTGGGGAGAGCTCGATTACCTGCTCGTCGATATGCCTCCGGGAACGGGCGATATTCCCATGACCGTGTTCCAGCAGTTCCCGCTCAAGGGCGTTGTTATCGCGACCGCCCCGCAGGTTCTCGTTAATATGATCGTCGAGAAAGCCATCCGCATGGCAGAGCATATGAACGTGCCGGTGCTCGGTTTGGTCGAGAACATGTCGTATTACGAGTGCCCGGACTGCGGTGCACGGCACGAGATTTTTGGAAAATCCGAGGTCGAGGCGATTGCTGCGAGCAAGAACATCGACGCCTGGGTACGTGTGCCGATGGATCCCAATGTGTCCAAAGAAGTCGACGCCGGACATGTGGAAGACATCGAAGGTGACTGGCTGGCGCCCATTGCAGACAAGCTCGAGGCTATGTAGGTCTCAAGAGACTGGTGTTGAGGCATGGACGGGTTTTGTCCCGCCCATGCTCTCTGCTTTAGCGGAATCAGAATCGTTAGCCGCGCTGTCATTGGCCTGGTACTCATGTCATAGGAGCGCTGTAGGGATGCGTTTAATGCCCGCATTCGACGGCGGGTATCGGGCGGGAAATGCGCCCTTTTCTCCTCAAAAATCTACAGAATACCGATTTGATAAAAAACGTTACTTCACACATCGTATTTCCCGTGATTAAATAGAGAAGTTTGGATACCTGTTTCACACGAGCCCTTTTCTCAAGCAACTTGAGAATAGTGCTCAGAGCATGATGCCAACACGCGAGGGTTTTTGTATCCTCGCTTGCTGTGTGTTCCTGCTCATGAACGTATGGGGCAGGAAAAGAATGCGGTTAGAGAGAATGAAGAAGGAGGGGCAGAGTGAAGAAAGACTATTCATCAACGAATTGGTTGGAAGAGATCAACCAAGAGGGCGTTGAGGTAAGAAAGTCATGCTGCTATTTCTGCCATCAGAACTGCGGCGTTCTGGCTTACGTCAAAGACGGCAAGCTCATCTACGCCCAGGGCGACCCGGATCATCCCACCAACGCCGGCGGTCTGTGCACCCGTGGTAATCAGGCGCTGACGTTTGTGGACAATCCGTCTCGTATCAATTACCCGCTCAAGCGCGCGGGTGAAAAAGGCGAGAACAAATGGGAGCGCGTGTCTTGGGATCAGGCGCTGACTGAAATCGGCGCAAAGCTCAACCAGATCAAGGAAGAGAGCGGCGCTCAGGCAGTTGCGGCGGCAGCAGGTACCCTGCGCACCGACGACTGGGCACGCAGGCGCTTCCTCAACCTGTTTGGCACGCCGAATGGCTTCCATAACGCTCTTCTGTGCTGGATTCCGACCTTCATGGTCGAGACTGCGGTGAGCGGCTGGTCTCCATTCGAGACCGACCTCGGCGGATCGAAGTGCGTCATTTTGTGGGGCTTCAATCCCGGCGCGTCTTCCATGCCTGGCATGCACGGCTACACCGACCTGCAGCGCGTCAATGGTCTGAAGCTCATCGTTGTCGATCCTCGTTATTCCGAGACCGCGGCGCACGCCGACCTCTGGCTGCCGCTGCGTCCGGGTTCCGACACGGCGCTGTCCCTCGCCATGATCAATGTCATCATGAACGAGTTCATCTACGATATGGACTTCACGGACGAGTGGTGCGAGGGCTTTGATGACCTGCGCGACTTCATCGAGCCGTACACACCGGAATGGGCAGAGCCCATCACCTGGCTTGACCCTGAGCTCATCCGTCAGGCAGCTCGCATGTACGCGACCAACCGTCCCGGCAACATCCAGTGGGGTTGCACTTGGGATCAGCTTGGCCGTACGGCTGGCGCCGGCATGCATGCTCGTTCCATCCTGCGCGCGATCTGCGGCAACCTCGACGTCCCCGGTGGCGACGGCATGCCCGGCCCTGCGGCGTACGTCACTGACGAGGAGATGGAGGCCAACGACCGTCTTCCGGACGAGGTCAAGAAATATCAGATTGGTTCCGATAAGTACAAGATGACCTCTTGGCCTGGCTATGAGCGTCTGTCTCAGATCTCCAAGGACAAGTGGGGCAAGGCATTCACTTCAGAGTGGATGTGTGAGGCCCATGGTCCGAGCGTTTTCAAGGCCATTCTTACGGGCGATCCGTATCAGGTGCGCGCGCTCTTCGTGAGTGGCACGAATCCTCTGTCCTCCTATGGCGATGCCAAGATGGTTTATGAGGCCATCAGGAAGGTCGAGTTCATGGTCGTCCTCGACTACTTCATGACCCCGACCGCTCTGCAGGCCGACTTCGTCTTGCCAGTTGCCGGTGCAATGGAACGCCCGATGATTCACACCAACTACGGCGTGACCGACTCCATCGTTGCTTCCGAGCGCGCCATTTGGCCCATGTACGAGCGCAAGACCGACTACAACATCTGGAAGGACATCGGGCTTGCCTGCGGCCAGACGCAAGAAGATTGGCCCTGGCCGGAGCTCGAGGATGCATACTTCCACATTCTCTCGCCGCTCAACATGCCTATCAGCAGCTATGACGACTTCGTTGAGCGCTACCGCATGTATTACCCGCCGGTTCAGTATCAAAAGCACCTTAATCGCGGTCAGTTCTGCACCGCTTCTGGCAAAGTCGAGCTCAAAAGCTCCGTGTTCGAGGAGTTCGGCCTTCCGGGCTTCCCCGAATACATCGGCCCTGCAGAAAACGAGATTGACGATCCGGAAGTCGCGGCGGAATACCCCATCGTGCTCACTACGGGTGGCGGATTTATGCCCTTCCATCACTCCGAGCACTTCAACAACCCGATTATTCGCTATATCAAGCCAGACCCGTACTTCACCATCCATCCGGAGCTGGCAGAGAAGCTCGACATCGAGCATGGCGATTGGTGCTGGATCGAGACGCGTCGCGGCCGTATCAAGATGCGTGCCAACGTTGAGCCGAGTATCGATCCGCGTGCCGTCTACACGCAACGTGGCTGGTGGTTCCCGGAGCGCAGCCATGAGGGCTTCCAGCCATTTGGCTGCTTCGAGAGCAATACCAACGTGCTCACCTCCGTCGATGACGAGCACTGCGATCCCTACACTGGCTGCTGGGCAAACCGTGGCCTGATGTGCAAGGT
>CACZSV010000048.1 GCA_902783925.1 uncultured Coriobacteriaceae bacterium | reverse complement strand
TAAAAGGTGCGCTCGTTTTACATTCGTTCCGGCGCACCTTCTGGCAAAAAGGCAAAAGGTGCACGGGTTTCTCAGCTGGCCCAATGCACCTTCTGGCAAAAACCAAAAAGGTGCACGGGTTTCTCAGCTGGCCCAATGCACCTTCTGGCAAAAACCAAAAAGGTGCACCGGATTCTCAGCTTATCCAATGCACCTTTTGCGATCTGAATAAAAGGTGTGCTCGTCTCCCACTCGTTCCAGCGCACCTTCTGGCAAAAACCAAAAAGGTGCACCGGTTTCTCAGCTTATCCAATGCACCTTTTGCGATCTGGATAAAAGGTGCGCTCGTCTTCCACTCGTTCCTGCGCACCTTCTGGCAAAAACCAAAAGGTGCACCGGTTTCGACGTTCCCCTACGCCGGATGCGCCTCGAGCCAGCTGATGATATCCATGCTCTCATAGAGCGGCTTTCCATCAATGAAGAGGCATGGAACCTGCTGTTTTCCACCAACCTCGACAAGACGCGCACGGCTCTCTTCGCTTGCGTGAATATCGCAGTATTCGATATCGGTGCGCCCCTGCTGTTCGATAAACGACATGACGCGACGGCAATACGGGCACGTATCGTATTTGAATAGCTCGAGCTTCATCGGATGACTCCCTCGCACAGTCTATTGCTCTTTTGGCTGCTCTTCCTTTTCCTGCTCTTCTGCTACTTGCTCGGGCTTCATCTGAGGAGCATCCTCGTCTTCGACGCGTTTACCCTTTTCAATCCACGTATGCTCGGCCTTGGTGTCCTGGGAGCTCAGCAAGTCAGCCTCAATATCTTCAACAGGGAGCGGTGCATTCTTGCCAGGGTAGAACTCGATACCACGCTTGCGCCTGGACATGTATTCGGCAGTCGCCGTGAAAATCGCGTCAGAAGACGAATTGAGCGCGGTTTCGCAGGAATCCTGAATGACGCCAATGATGAGACCGACAGCGACAACCTGCATCGCAATATCCTGCCCGATGCCGAACAGCGAGCATGCAAGCGGAATGAGCAGAAGCGAGCCGCCTGCCACGCCGGATGCACCGCACGCTCCTACAGCGGCAAGCACGCTCAGGATAAGCGCAGTCGGGAAATCCACCTGGATGTTCAGCAAATGGACGGTGGCCATGGTCATAACCGAAATCGTGACGGCAGCACCAGCCATGTTGATAGTTGCACCCAGCGGAATCGAAACAGAATAATTATCCTTGTTAAGCCCAAGATCCTGGCAGAGCTTCATGTTCACGGGGATATTCGCTGCGGAGCTGCGGGTGAAAAACGCCGTGATGCCAGAGTCTTTGAGACAGCGCAGCACGAGCGGGTACGGATTCTTGCGGATGCAGATGAAAACGATAATCGGATTGACGACGAGCGCAATGAAGAGCATGCACCCGACGAGCAAAAGGATAATCGATCCGTACGTCGTGAAAATCTCGATACCGCTCGTGGAAACCGCCGTATAGACGAGGCCGAGAATGCCGAACGGGGCAAGATTGATAATCCAACGCACGATCTTGGTAATTGCCTGGGCAACGTTCTCGAAAACGGTCTTAGTGGTCTGCTTTGCAGCACGAAGCGCGATGCCCAAAACGATAGCCCATGCCAGAATGCCGATGTAGTTAGCATTCATGAGCGCGTCGATCGGATTCGAGAAAATGTTTGTGACGAGGGCAACCAGCACAGCATCGATACCTTCGGGGGAAGACGCGACATCTTTTGGCGGGCTAGCGAGCTTAATGTCAAGCGGAAAGATGAAACTTGCGAGCACGGCAACGAATGCCGCAAGGAAGGTCGACACGACGTAGAGAATGACAACCGTCTTCATGGAACCGGCCGTCTTGGCATTGGCCAACGCGCTTGTCACGAGGAAAAAGACGAGTATGGGTGCGACGGCCTTCAGCGCGGCGACAAAGAGCGTGCCGAGCAAGTCGATGACCATGATGTCATTCCAGCCAAACTGCTGAGACAGAACGCCGAGAACAGCGCCGATAATCATGCCGATAAGAATGCGCCAGATCAGGCCCAGCGAATTCCACTTCCTGACGATTTCCATGTGATTCCCCTCACTCATATTGCAAACACAAGCGAATGATACCGCAACTCACGCACGCTGTGATGTTCTGAACGACGCAAGCCCGGGCGCGCTGAAGCGCGCCCCTACGACTGCAGCGCTCGGGATGACAAGGGTGACTGGCGCAGCGTATCTCAATACGGGAACCCTCAGCTGCGTAGCTTGGCACGGGGATGCGTTGAGAGATATTCCTCGCGAATATGGCTGCGGTCGACGTGCGTGTAGATTTGCGTCGTCGATATGTCGCTGTGACCTAGCATCTCCTGTAGAATGCGCAGGTCGGCACCGCCTTCGAGCAAATGTGTGGCAAAACTGTGGCGCAAGGTATGTGGATGCAGGCCCTCAAGACCAACGTTGCGTCCGTAGCGCTCGACGATTTTGCATACGCTCCTGCGCGTGAGCCTGCCACCGCGCGTATTGAGGAAAATCGCGTCCGGATCCTGTGCCGCCGCCTTGCCCTTTGGGTGCAGGTCGGGCCTTCCCTGCTGCAAGTATTTCTCGAGCACGCGTCGTGCCGAGCCCAAAAACGGCACGAGCCGTTCCTTGCCGCCCTTTCCTCGCACGCGAATGAGCTCGTCATCAAAGAGCAGGTTGGCAAAATCCAGGCTGCAAAGCTCGCTCACACGCAGGCCGCAGCCATAAAGTATCTCGAGAATCGCACGATCCCTGAGCCCGGAAGCATCATCCCCAAACGGCTGGTCTAGCAGCGAGGCAATCTGTTCGATGCTTATTGATTCTGGCAGACGCTCGGGCTTCTTGGGAAGCGGAATCGACGCCGCCGGATCGGCCTTTGACAGTCCCTCACGCACGCAGAAGCGATGAAATCCCTTGATGGCGGCAACATGGCGCTCGATGCTACTCGAAGCAAACGCGCGAATGCGAAGGTCCTCCATATACCCGACGATATCCTCGCGCTCGATATCGTCAACAGAATCCACGCCCGCCTTGTTCAAGAAGCCGAGATAATCACACAGGTCATGGCCATATGCTTCTACGCTCGCGTTCGAAAGACCGCGCTCGACGGTGAGAAACGTCAGATATTCCTCGAGGTCATCTTCGAATGGGCCAATATCGACGTGTGACTTCGTCTTGCTCTGGCGCCCATCCATGCACTAGACCGCCATTTCGCGGGCAAGGGCGATTGCAATTCGAGCAGTGTTATTCAGGTCATCGACCTTGAGATACTCGTCAACGGAATGGAAATTCGTCATACCCGTGGAAACCACCACAGCCTCGACGCCCAAATTGACGAACATATTCGCATCGGTGCCTCCGGCGGAAAGCACCGTGGAGGGCTCGAGCCCCACCCGTCGCGCGGCGCGGTTGAAAAGAGCGACCGCCGGGGCGTCTTCTGAAAGCCTAAAGCCCCTGTACTCGAGATCCCACTCGACTTCGACCGTTGCCCCAAGCTCGGCCGCGGCCTCGTGCATCGCTTCGTCCATAGCAGCTCGAACACGCTCGACCGCGTCCTCGTCAATTGCCCGGCACTCGCCCGTGAGCGTGCACGACGGAGCCACGACGTTGTTTGCGCTGCCGCCAGAGATCGTGCCGACATTCGACGCGCAGTAATCGCCGACTGCACCGAGCGCCTCGCGCAAGCGCATCTTTTCGATTGCCAATGCCGCCGCGTTTATTGCGCTGATTCCATCTTGCGGTGCAACGCCCGCGTGGCTTGCCTTGCCGCTGAAACGTGCCTCGAACGAATAGTAGAAGGGCGCTGCCAGACACACAAGGCCAACGTCTCCCTCTGCATCGAAGACATAGCAGGGCTCGCCTGGTTCGAAAGAACCGCTGCTGAACTCGCGCGCACCACAGCAGCCGACTTCTTCTTGGACACTGAAAATCACCTTGACCGTGGAATAGCTGCCGCCTTCTTCGACAAGGCTTCGAACCGCCTCGATAATCGAGGCGACGCCCACTTTATCGTCACCGCCAAGAATCGTCGTGCCGTCGCTTCTGATGACGCCATCCACAATGCGCGGACTCACGCCCTCGCACGGCTGCACGCAGTCGAGATGCGCCGTCATGACAATCGAACCGGGAGCGGTCCCTGGAAGCACCGCATAGAGATTGCCCGTATCCGAACCGATTCTCTCACCTACATCGTCGATTTCGACCGTACATCCACATGCCTCGAGCGCTTCTTTACAGTAGGCGGCTGCCTGCGCTTCGTGTCTTGACGGGCATGGCAGCTTGACGAGGTCGAAAAATGTATCAAGTAGGCGTTGTTCATTCATGTGTTATGACGCTTCCCTTCGGGCGATTGCAGATTCTATAAGCCCCAAGAATAGCGGATGTGGGCGCGTCGGTCTCGATTTGAATTCGGGATGTCCCTGACTTGCAATGAAAAACGGATGGTCGTCAATCTCGACCATCTCGACGAGACGCTCGTCTGGGGATGTTCCGCTCACCACGAGACCGGCATCCACCAAAGCATCGCGAAACTCGTTGTTGACCTCGTAGCGGTGCCGATGCCGCTCGTAAATCATCGTGTCGCCGTAGAGCCTGTGCGCAAGCGTGCCCTCGACGACCTGGCACGGGTATGACCCCAGACGCTGCGTACCTCCCATGGCGTCCACGCCCGTCTGCTCGGGCATCAAATCGATAACCGGGAATTCGAGCGTATCGCTGAACTCTGCAGAAGAGGCGCCTGCCATACCCGCGACATGACGCGCGAACTCGCATACAGCCGCCTGCAGGCCCAGGCATATGCCCAAGTACGGGACCTTGTTCACGCGGGCGTACTGCGCCGCGCAGATCTTGCCCTCGAAGGCCCGCTCGCCAAAGCCGCCCGGCACGAGTATGCCGTCCATAGAACCGAGTATGTCTTGCACATTGCCCGCGTTGACCTCTTCTCCATCGACAAGATGCACGTTGACCGTGTGTCCGTTTGCGACCCCGGCGTGATGCAGGGCCTCGATGACGGAAAGATACGCATCGGGAAGGCCCACATACTTGCCGACGATGGCGATATCCACCTCTTCTGAGCACGCTTCCTTGCGTGCAAGGTAATCCTCCCACATACTGAAATCCGGATCGCGCTCGTCGAGGCCAAGCCGCTTGAGCACATGCACGTCAAAGCCCTGCGCAGAGAGTTTGCGTGGCACATCGTAGATGCTCGGGGCGTCTTCGCACGCGAACACATGCTCCACGTTCACGTCGCAGAACATGGCGATCTTGTCGCGCAGCGCGCTCGAGATCTCGTGGTCGCTTCTCAGGACGAGGAAATCCGGTTGAATGCCTATGGACTGCAGCTCTTTCACGGAGTGTTGTGTGGGCTTTGTCTTGAGCTCGTGCGCGGCAGAAATATAGGGAACGAGCGTAACGTGGACAAAGCAGACATTTTGCGGCCCATACTCGCGTCGATATTGACGCACGGCCTCGAGGAACGGCTGCGATTCGATGTCGCCCACCGTGCCACCAATCTCGGTGATGACAATATCTGCACCCGTCGTCTGCGCAATGCGCGAGATACGCTCCTTGATGGCATTGGTAACATGCGGTATGACCTGCACCGTTCCGCCCAAAAAATCGCCATGACGCTCACTGGCGATGAGGCTCTGATACACCGAGCCCTGTGTGACATTGGACTCGCGCGTGAGGTTCTCGTCGATGAAACGCTCGTAGTGCCCGAGATCAAGATCGCTTTCGAGGCCATCGTCTGTCACGAAGACCTCCCCATGTTGAAACGGGCTCATCGTGCCAGGATCGACGTTGAGATACGGGTCCATCTTCTGCATGGTCACACGGTATCCGCGCGATTTGAGCAGGGTCCCCAGGGAAGCTGCGGTAATGCCCTTTCCCAATGAAGAAACGACGCCACCGGTCACGAACACATGCTTTGCCATATGGACCCCCTGTCATAGAGCAGCTTGCCATCGATGGCATTGTATTCCAGGGCTGTGGCACGTTTTTGCGTTGCGGCCAAGAGTTAACAGGCTTGAAATATTGCGCGCAGACAAAGCGCACGTATGGCCCGCTCCTACGCGGCTGTTTCTGCTATCCGTGCTTGAAGCGGCTCTTCACTCTGCTCACGACGCCCGTCACCTCTTTTACACCAAGAATGCGGCACATGACGAAAATCACCGTAAGGCCAATCGCCCCGACGATGATGAGCGCGATGAAGCTGCCACCGATATTCGATATATCAATCACGTTGGTGATGGCATGCGAGGTGAACTCCGCAACGGCACCGCCAAGCGCGCTTGCGACGAGCAGCTTGAGCAGCGAGACGACCATCCCGCCAAACTGGAAGCTTCCCATGCGCATCCGCATGATAACGAGCAGCACGATGTTCATGAGCGCGTAGAAGACAATGTCTCCAAGCGCGAGACCGACAAGCCCCAGAGTCGTCAGGCCCGGGATAGCGATGACGCCCGTGAACACCATATACAAGATCACCTGGATTATCGTCAAAAACAGATTGCAGATGGCGATGGTCTTTAAATCCTTGAGCGAAGAATATGCACGGTAGAGGAACATATAGCTCGCGTACAGGGGCAAGGCGCATGCCCATCCGCACAAGAGCCTGGCTATGGGGCTGATATCGCTTGCCGTGAACTTTCCTGCCGTATACAAGCCGATGAGCTCGTCAGAACAGACAAAGAGCATGACCGCCATGGGGATGATGAGAAACCATGTCGAGCGAAGCCCCAGGTTAAGATGTTTTTTGAAACCGCGTACATCGCCATGCGACATGCAGTCGCTCATCTCGGTGAATAGCGCCGTGGAAAGCGCGACGCCGAGTACGCCGTAGGGAAATTGATACCACATCCACGCATAGCTCACAGAAGCAGGGCCGTTGCTCGCCACATGCAGCGCGCACGAATTCATGAACGAAAGCGAGACGAGGTTGATCGCCGTACATGCGATGGCCGGAAGCGCGAGCAAAATGGTCTCGTGCAGGCCCTCTCCGCGCAAATCGATGAAGAAGCGATATCTAAAACCGCACTTCACGAGCGCCGGAACCTGCACAAACGCCATGACCGCGATGGAAAGCGTCGTGCCAACTGCTAGCAGGGTCAGACCCGCCTGCGCATCCGTATCGCTCACGAACGGATAGGCGAAAAACGTCACGATGGTGATGGCGTTCATGAAAATCGAGCTCACGGCAGGCCAGAAATAGGAACGTTCGGCATTGAGCAGGCCACCGAACACGGCGGAAAGCCCGTAGAAGATTATCTGGAACGCAAAAAAGCGGAAAAGCCACACGGCGTTTTCGACCGTTTCGCTTGCAGCCGAGGAGAACAGGCTCTGCGTTACCATGACCTGCGGCGCGAATATCGACGCGAGAAGCGCGATCACGCCCAGGAACACGATTACAAGCGAGAGCAGGTTCGATGCGTAGGCGTTAGCGTCTTCGCGCGAGCGCACATTACGTTGCTGCAGGTAGATAGGCAGAAACGCTGTTGAGAGCACACCGCCGGCAACTAGCCCGTAGATCATATTCGGCAGATTGTTCGCCAGCGAATATGATGCGGCGATGATGGTGTTTCCCAGGGCAAACGCCATAGCCCAGGTGCGGATGAAGCCCGTCGCGCGCGAAACCAGGGTCAGAACCGACATCATCGCCGTCGAGCGTGCGACCTGACGCGCCTGCTCAAGGTCTTCTTGCGTGAGCTCTGGTCCGCTGCTTTCTTTCATCGCACTTCGATGCTCCCTGCACGCTACCTGTCGATTTCGCTTCTGTCGTCGCGCAGCTCGTTGGGGAGCACGCGAATGTCAGAATACCCCATATCGAGCAAGGCCTCCATCGTGCGGCGTGGTGCGGAGATATCGTCTTGGAAACATGCACAGTACATGAGCGCTTGCACGAGCGTCACATTGTGATTCAAATCTGCGATGGTATCGACGTCGGGCACGTCGGGAAGGTACAGAGCGGGCAGCCCGAGCGCCTCGCACTTCCGAATATAAGCAGACAGCACGGTGAGGCCGTCCTTGTTGTAGAACACGCCCGTGTGGTCGAAGGCCGTGTCGCGCGTCCATCCCACCATGGAGACGCCCATTTCCTGATCGGGCGCGAGCACAATGCCTCCGTCTGGATGTTGCACCAGATCATGGAGCCGCTCGAAGCCCTCGACAACGATGCTGCGCCGCAACGCAGGCATATCGCAGCCCAATGAGAGCACCGTATCGAAGCCCCGCTCCCATACCTGGTTGAACGCGTCGTTGTAGTGATCGTCAAAGCTCGCGCCGTCATCATGGATGAAGACGATATCGCCGTGAAGGCCACCTTCTGCCTCGACGAGCTCACGCATCTTGCGCTCTTGCTCGGCACCAGGAGAAGAGATAATAAGCGTGTATTCGTCATGAATGGGTCTGTAATCACAGGTGCCCTCGTACGCCTGCCGCTCGAGATCCGCGCGTCGCAGATCATCGAGTGCGTCGCAGCAGCAATCGATGACGTCGAAGAGCATGCATCGATATAAATCGCTTGCAACTTCCGGATGAAAATAACCATCTTTGATCGGCGTGAGACGCGTCTTAACTTTGCCCGGCTCGGGCACTTTGCTGAACAGCAGCAATGCATTTCTTCGTGTATCCATGCGCGCTATTGTAACCGAGCTCAAACGCTGAGAAAAGCAACAAGACCGGCACCCGTGGGGCGTCCGGCCTTGTTGCGAAAGAGGAGGGAGAGGGTGAGAAAGCTGCGTAATTACTGGATAGCGATACCGTGCTTCTTGGGGATAAGCTCTTCTTTCTTGGGCATATCGAGCGTGAGCACGCCGTTCTCGTAGGTTGCGGTGATCTTCTCGGAATCGATGGCGCTTACATCGAAGCTGCGGCTATACGAACCATAGCTGCGCTCGCAGCGGATGTAGTTACCCGCCTTGTCCTTGTCTTCATGCTCGGAATGGCGCTCGGCCGAAATGGTGAGAATGTCGTTGTCGACATCAAGCTTGATGTCTTCTTTGTTGAAGCCCGGCATGTCCGCCTCGAGCACATACTTGCCATCTTCTTCTTTGATGTCGGTCTTGAAGATCGCGCCTTTGCTCGCGACGTTGTACGGTGCAAACGGCTCGCGGAACATGCGCTTTTCGAATTCGTCAATAGCACGGAATGGGTTATAACCGATAATCTCGCTCGTCATGATACTGTCCTTCCACTTGCAACCGCTTGATTGCGGTTGATTCATTTGATGTCTGTATAGTAGGACGCATTGCGTGGCAGTAGGGTTTCGCCTCCTTTGCGCTTTGGTGGCAAAGGTAACGGAACGGCGAAATTCGGTTTCAAAACGGTACCTGCAAAGACCCATTCTTTAGTTCAGGCGGATGGCAGTCCGTGCGATTTCGCTGAAAAAATCCAATTGCTGCCGACGTTAATTGGGCGGATGCATCCTGTGCTCAAACAGTCCTGATCTCGCATGAAAGCGCCGCCGGCGCTTCCCGCTCGTGCGGAACTGCGCCAGGACGCACGTCCAGCACCCCCCCTCGGTTTCGATTCCTCACCATGGCTATTTCGCGTGGACTGTTATATCCCGTTACTTCACCATCAGCCCAGCGTGCGGAGACTTACCAATGAAATCGTATTTCGCGAGGTGAGGGTTAGGTAGCGGGCGGGCTAAAGCCCGCCCGCTACGGAATGACATGGGTCCAATCCCTAGGGTGCGGAGGTCAGAGGGCCATCATAGTCGATGCCCTCTTCTGAAATCACCAGGCTGTACCAGTTCGTTCCATCGTTGAGGGTCGCATAGCCGTCGGGAACCGTGGTTTCGTGCAGGTAATACGTTCCATACGGCAGCTCTCCGACCCAAATGATGCCCGTCGAGCTGCTCGTAAGCCCACTGAGCGCAACGCCATCAACAACGGCGATTGTCGACCCATTGCTCTGGAGCACGTCGAAGACAGCCCCGCCAAGCGAGTAGTTGCCTTGGTTCACTTTTCTCAAAACCACGCTTTGAGCACCCTCGACACCGTACCAGTAGATATACGTCCCGTTCTTTCTGATGCCATACAGATATGAATC
>CACZSV010000047.1 GCA_902783925.1 uncultured Coriobacteriaceae bacterium | reverse complement strand
TCAAGCATCACTAACTCCGCCTTCTCTACCGTCATGCCCATCGCAGAAGCGCTCGACCTCGACCCCTTCGAGCTCGCGCGCGGCAACCTCGTCCAAATCGACAAATCGAAAGGCTCGGTCGATGTTCCATTCTTCGGCAGCATCGCCGCTGGCCAGCCAATAGAATCGGCCGATGCCGAGGGCACCTTCCCCATTCCCGCCACGTTACACGAGACATATCCAAAAGCTTTTATGCTGCGCGTGGAGGGCACCTCGATGAACCGCGTGCTGCCAGACGGGCACTACGCGCTCATCGACCCGTGCGATGAAATCAGGACATCCGGCCAGATTTACGCAATCGCCGTCGGCGACAACGCCGCAACAATAAAGCACGTGCGCGTTTTAGGCAATGGCCTCGAGCTCGTCCCCGATTCCGATGACCCCACGCATCACCCGATGGTGTTTGACTACGCAGACGAAGCGCTGCCGGAAATCCGCGTCATAGGCCGCGTGGTTTGGCACTGTCCGCCCGTCGGGAAGTGATAGGCCCCCTAGGCGTATAGAGATATAATTAGCACTATTCAAAGGCAAATCACGCGCACGCTAGATTTGCACTTCCCCGCACATCCCCATGCGATCGTAACTCCATCCACGGCAAGGCTAAGACGCGTTGAACTTCTTAATTACCTCGACGAATTCTGCTGGCAGCATACCGTCGATGCCACAGCCGTTTACTATGTGCTCACACCAATCGGGCCAATATTCCTCTCCGTGGGAGATGCGGCGGTCACCATCGATGTCCCACATGCGATAATGGGTCCAGGCAATCGAGCCTGCGATGGCGGCCTGGGTGTCAGAGTCGCCGCCGAGCGACACGGCATTGCGCACCGCGTCTTCGAAGCTCTCGGATTCCAAGAAACATGTTATCGCCTCGGGAACCGAACCCTGGCATGTGACGTCAAACGAATAGCTGCCGCGTATCTCGTCGACAGTGCGGTTGAGCGCGTAGAAGGTTCTAGCAATGTAATCCCGTATCTCATCCTTTGTCGCCCCGTTTTTGGCAAGGAACACGGCTGCGGCCACCGCCTGTGCACCCTTGATGCCCTCGGGGTGATCATGGGTTATTTCTGCAGATGCTTTCGCCAGTATGAGGGCCTCTTCAAACGTCACAGCGAACAGTCCACACGGAGACACTCTCATGGCCGAGCAGTTGCCAAAGCTGTTATAGGGTGCTGGATTCGGATTGTGGAGCCACGCGTCGAACCTGCCTCCGTAACCGGCATTCGGCCTCCGTAACCGGCATTCGGGTATCTGTTTCCCAATTCTCTCATCGTCTGGACAAGCGTATTCTTGAACGACTTCTTGTCTAGATAGCTGTCAAGCAAGGAGCGGGCTACGGCAACGGTCATGACGGTATCATCTGTGAACGTGCAGCCTTCCGAAACAAGCGGGAAGCTCTTCGTCTTGAGGCTGTTGCACTCGTATTTCGACCCTACGATATCACCGATGATCGCGCCGTGCACTTTAACCTCCTCCGAAATCTATTCGTATGGGCTAGCCATTTTAAGCGCATAGATCTTGCGCATCAAGCCGTAAGCATTATGACAGACTCCCGTAGCTGGGGATTGCTTCAGGCCATCCCGTGCTTTCGTATCAACAGCTCAATTTAAGACATAGTGAGACCCTCTGAGCAAAGGCTTGCCCCCTCACACGCCGGATGCTTCGCTTCCCGACTGTCCACTTGCGCTCCACGAGGCTTTGCTCGCTGTGCGACCACCCATACTCTACCACCTGTCAGAAAAACGTCTCACAAATAAGATTATTGCGAGTATTTAGTATTTACGACCTGCGTTTATTGTAAATAGGAATAATTTTGTGAGACGTTATATCGAGAGAAGCCCTTGTGTCGGCCCCGCGGTAAGCGCGGGTCAGAATGCTGCGATTCGGGTGCCCCTTCCGCCCCGTGGCGTTTTAGCACCCATTTTGCAGCCCTTTGACCTGCGGAAACAAAAGTGCCCATACACCACCGTCGGCGCATGGGCACTATTCAGGCATTTTCGCGGGAGGTAGTTTCACCCCAAAGCGTCTCACAAAACCCGTCAGAGAGGCTTAGATTGAGTCGGGGATTTAAATTAGTGTCCAAAGTTTGACTACTGGTTTCTCGCGATCTGGGGCTTTGCTTCAGATAGCCCGAACTTTGGACACTAACCACACAAAGATGGCAGCAGCGCCCGCTATCCCTCGGAGCTCTCCACCATCTGCGCAATGCGTCTCAAACGATGATACACGGCGTTTTTGGATAACGGCGGTTCTGCCAGTTCACCGAGCTCCTTTATCGACGCGTCTGGATGTCGCAAGCGCAGCAGCGCGACCTGGCGCAACGATTCTGGAATGCTCTCTGCTCCTTGCTGCTCGACAAGCTTGCGAATGAGCTCGATTTGCCGCATAGACGCATGAGAGCTTTTCACATGATTCGCGATTTCCGCATTCACGCGCCGGTTCGTGTCGTTTCGTACGGATTTGATAACGCGGGCGTTCTCTATTGCCAAAGCCCCCTGGTGAGCACCTACAAACGCAAGAAACGCAATAATCTGATCGACGCCCTTGATGTAAATCATGTACGTATTGTGCCTGCGAATGTAACGTGCCGTAATCCCATGCTCTTTCATCAGCTCGAGACACGCGGCAACAAGCTCTTCCGACGAGCATGCAAGCTCAAAGTGAAAATCTCCGCGCGGATCTGCAATATAGCCACCGCTCAAGAAGACACCGCGAAGATACGCACCGGCGCAGCAACCGCGGCTCACAAGTTCGGGATCGATGCCGCTTGCAAATCCGCCCTCGCCGATAATCCCAAGATCGTGCAGGGAATCCGTAAGTCCGGGTTGCGCGGGTGCGGTAATGAGGTAGTTGTGCGATTTATGCAAAACGCTGCGACGTACAGTCAGCTCGGTCTCGAGATTGTAGACGCCATGCATAAGCTGAATCGCCGTCCGGGCCACGCTCGCCGTTTCTGTAGCGAGCTCGAGGCGCGGACCGTCCTCGCCAATGCTCAGCGTTCCTTCAATGCGAAGAATCGCCGAAAGCTCAGCCTTATCGCATCGCGAGCATGTCGGCTCAACACGTGAGAGTTCGTCTTTTACCTCTGACGTGAATGACACGCGTTCAGCACCTCCTGGAGCGCCTTGGCCAATTTACCGCGATCGTGCCATGTGGGACGCATCGGGTCGACCAAGTCTCGCACCATAGGCTGGACACCAAGCGAGCGGACCTCCTCAATGAGCTCTTCGTTCACGCGCACATGGCTGACCTGGCCAATGCGCCTTCCGCGTGTACGGTGCCGAGAGTCCGAATAATCTGTCAGCGCCGGAAAATGGCCGCTTGCCATGGGGCTTGTCTCGGCGTTGCGATGGATGAGCGCAATATCAAGCAGGCCGCGCATCCCGTGGCGCAAGAGCGCATCCACATGGTCAAAGCAGGTCATACCCCATGTCTCACCCTGCATATCGGCAAGAGAACAGACGAATACGGTATACGCTGGTTCTTCCTCGCGGTTTCTCGCATCGCGAATCGCTTCGACAACCCCGGGGACAAGCAGGTTGGGGATAATCGACGTGAAAAGAGACCCGGGGCCGAGCACGATGAAATTGGCCTCGCGGATGACGCGCAGCGCAGTCGGATACGCCTGCGCATCTGCGGGAACAAGCGACACATAGCGCATATTGCATTCGGCATCACCAATAACCGCTTGGCCTTCGAGTTCGGTGCCGTCATCGGTCATGCCACGCAAGTTCACATCGTGCAATGTCGATGCATACACGTGCCCACGCGCTTCTATGAGATCCTCGCATACGCGAATTGCATCGGGAAACGAATTCGTCTCCTCTGCAAGAGCGGTCAGGATGAGATTACCAAGCGAATGATTGTCGAGATACTCGAAGCGGTGTCTGAACGCACGAGCGAAAATACCCTCGTAATTTGCAGACATCGCACCGATGCATTTGCGAATATCGCCTGGCGGGGTAACGCCGCCGCGTTCGCGCAGAATGCCCGTCGAACCGCCGTCATCGACCATCGCGACGACAGAAGACACGTCGCATCCCATATCGAGAAGCGTACGAATGGAGACAGGTCCCCCGGTTCCACCACCAATGACTACGGCCTTTGTTCTATTCATTGTCTACCTCACCTCGGCCATTGCCAGATCGCGGTGCGTAATAGACACGCGATAACCCGTCTGAGAAAGATGCTGTCCCGTCATGTCTGCCAAAACGACGCTTCGATGTTGGCCGCCCGTGCAGCCCACGCCAATGGAGAGGTATTGTTTTCCCTCTTGCACATATCCGGGCATGACTTCGTCCAGCAATGCAAACCATTTCTCGAGAAACGCCGAGGTCTCTTTGCGTCCCAAGACAAACTCAGCTACCTCGGAGTCTTTACCGGTTTTCACACGCAGATCCGGCTCGTAGAACGGATTCGGCAGAAAACGCACGTCGATGATGATATCTGCGTCCGTAGGCGCTCCGTGCTTGAAACCGAACGAGAAAACCGAGACGGCCATTCCTTCCTGCGCGCTCTCGGACGTAAACAGCGAGCGAATCTTCGCGCGCATTTCCTGGGGCCGCGCCGTACTTGTATCGAGCACGTAATCTGCCATTTGCTTGGCCTCGGCCAGAAGCTCGCGCTCTTTGCGAATGCCCGAGATGATGGTCATGCCACCGTCGCACAGTGGATGACGCCGGCGGGTCGCTTTGAAGCGGTTGAGCAGTTCTTCGTCTGTGGAGTCGAGGAACAGCACCTTATATGAAAGGCCCATTTCCTTGAGCTTGTCGAGTTCGCGTGTGAGCTCCGGGAAGAATTCCTTTGCACGCAGGTCGCACACGACAGCCAGCTTACGAAGCGCGCCGGTGTTGAGACCCGCAAGACTCACAAGATTCATAAGCAACGAAGGGGGCAGATTATCGATGCAGAAATACCCTATATCCTCGAAGGTGTGCATCGCCTCGGTGCGTCCAGCACCAGACATGCCTGTGATTATGATGAGGTCCGGACCAATTGATGTCGGGTCGAGCTCTTCGAAGATTTCTTGCGAAGACATCGCGCTCCTCCTTTTCTCGTGCTGCGACATGTGCAAGTATACCGTAGGGCAGCGACGAGGTGGGTACGCGGGATGCGCGATTCGTCCGCGCAAAGCAAGAACCAAAGGCGAAAAAACAGCGGCTTTTCGCGACGGCGCGCTGAGCGTCGAGCGAACGCGCACTCCGCGTGAAATCACGCACTCTACGCGTTCATGTCGAGAATGACAGCGTACAGGTCTTCAGCAACCTGCTTTGGAATTCCCTCGACCGCTTCAATGTCCTCAAGCGCCGCTTCGCGCATGCGCTTGACACTGCCAAAGTGCTTGAGCAGGAGCTTCTTGCGTTTCGGCCCAAGACCGGGCACGTCATCGAGGATGGAAGCGACCATCCCCTTGTCGCGCAGCTCGCGGTGAAACGTAATGGCAAAGCGATGTGCCTCATCACGAACGTGTTTTACAAGATAGAGCGAGGGGCTGCCGCTTGGCAGGACCACAGGTCCTGAATCATCCCAGGGAACATAGAGTTCCTCGTCTTTCTTTGCCAGGCCTGCCATCGGAATATCAAGCCCGAGTTCGCTGAGCTCGTTGATTGCTGCTGTGAGCTGGGGTTTGCCACCATCAAGTATCAGCAAATCTGGGCGGCTCCCAAAACGCTCGTCTTCCATGCGCTCTGGTGCATAGCGCCGCCGCAGAACCTCGCTCATCATGGCAAAATCGTTGGCTTCGCCATATGTCTTGCGGATCTTGAAGCGGCGGTACTGCGACTTATCGGGCTTTCCAGCCGTAAAGACAACCATAGACGCGACCGAATAATTGCCGTGTATAGTCGAGATATCGAAACATTCGATGCGCATGGGCGGATCGGGCAAAGCCAGCGCGCTTTCAAGTTGCAGCAAAGCCAAATCGATACGCTCTTCGTCATAACGCGTGCGCACCTTGAAGCGCATGAGCGCGTGTTTCGCGTTAAGCTCCGCCATCTTGAGCAGCTGCATGCGCTCCCCACGCTCGGGGACCACAACACGCACCTTTGCTCCGTGCGCAGAGGCCAAGCGCATGGTAAGCCACTGCTCGAGCGGACGCAGTTCATCTTCGGGCAGCTCATCGGCAATGACAACCTCATGCGGGAGCTCCGTGGTGGAATCGTAGTACTTGCTCAAGAACTGCCCGACAAGATCATGTGTCGGCACATTGCTGCCTTTATCGAGAACGAAATCGTTGCTGATGATGATGCGCCCGCCCCGCACGACAAAGACATGGGCTGCGGCAATCGTATCTTCGCGAAAAAACCCAATGACATCGATGCTCAACGGGCGAGACAAGACGGCCTTCTGTTTTTCCTGAAGCGCCTGTATGGCCTCGAGCCTATCACGTACACGTGCGGCGTGCTCAAAATCAAGATCAGCCGCCGCCTGGCGCATCTCCTCTTCAAGCTCGCCCACAAACTCCTCACGCTCCCCCGCAAGAAAACGTTCGACGCGTTCCACGTACGGTGCGTATTCCTCGGGCGTTATCGCCGCGCAGCAGGGGCCGAGTCCCTTTCCGATGTGATACGCAAAGCATGCTTTATCGTCTGGCTTGGGCCAACGCCCTGCCTCGATCATTCGGTTCGTTCTCCTGTATTGTTCGCACGAAACCGCGCAAATGGGAACGATGCGCCGCACCGTATCGATGGTTTCGCGAGCAGCTCGGGCATCGGTGTAGGGGCCAAAATAGCGTGTTCCATTCTTGTGCTTTTCCCGCGTGAATTTGATTGCGGGGTATGACGCGCTTTCCGTTATGGCGATATAGGGATAGCTCTTATTGTCGCGATAATCGACATTGAACGGCGGGTGATACTGCTGGATGAGGTTCTTCTCGAGTACGAGCGACTCGGTTTCATTATTGACGACGATGTAATCGAAACTCGCAACCTGTTCCATCATGAGCGGAATCTTGAGCCGCTCATCCTGGCCAGTCACGTATTGCGTCATGCGGGCGCGTAAATCGATTGCCTTACCAACGTAGAGAATCTCGCCCGCGGCGTTCTTCCATAGATAGCAACCGGGACTTTCGGGCACGCTTCGAAGCTGCTCGCGCAGGTTGGGAGCGCCGTTATCTTCTTCGCCGGCTTTCATCAGAGGGCACCTCGTCGTCGGGATCTATGCCTTCGGTATCGTAGATAACATCGCGCCGCCCGTGCCTTTGACGTACAGGCCCAAACAGGCCCAGCTTATGAATGATAAACGCCGATGGTATCAGCAGCAAAATGAAGATCAGAATCTTCCACACGGAGCCAAGCTCCCACATGAGCAGTGCTCCCACACACAGAATCGCCGTCCACAAGTAGATGAGCAGAACCGCCTTGCGCTGCGAGAACCCGGCGCGAAGGAGCCTATGGTGAATATGGCCTGCATCGGGCGAGGCAATCGAAGTGTGACCGCGCAGTCTGCGCACGATAGCCGCCGCCGTATCGATAATGGGAACAAGGGCGACGATGACGGGAACAATGAGCATGGTGAGCGAAAGGAAGCGCGCGGTGCCGAGCAGAGAAACCGTGCCGAGTAGCAAACCGAGCTGCATCGAGCCAGAATCGCCCATGAATATGCTTGCAGGATTGAAGTTGTAGATGAGAAAACCTGCAGAAATGGCGACGGTTATCACTGCGAGAAGCGCGGCGTCAAAGCGGAAAAGCGTCATAAGCATAATGAACAATGTGAGAGAGGCAATCGCGGTGATGCCTGCCGCAAGCCCGTCGAGACCGTCGATGAGATTGATGATATTCACAAAGCAAACGAGGTAGAGAACCGTGATGGGATACGCCCAAATTCCGAGCTCGATAACCCCTGTTGAAAAAGCGGGATGGAAGATATAGAGTAGCGTTCCGGTACCGGCAATGATGCTCGACGCGACAATCTGCCCCAGAAACTTGACGATTGGGCGTATCGAATAGATATCATCGACAACACCAACGGCCACAATAAACCCAAGCCCAATGACGATTCCAAGTACCTGGGTATTGAACTGACCCGGCATATGGATGGGGCCATGCCACACGCCAAGCAGCTCAAGAACGTACTCGAAGAGCAGCGCAATAAGAAAGCCGCCATACATGGCAACTCCGCCAAGGCGAGGAATAGGCCTTTTGTTGACACGCCGCGGGCCCGGCTCATCCACGATGCCGCGAGAGATAGCGAACTGCCTCACGGGTGGAACAAGCAGAGCCGTTGCAGCAAGTGCAACGGCAAAAACCAGCAGATAATGAACCCACATAAGCATGGCAATAGTATACGGCAATACGCAAAAGGGCGAAAATACTAACTACACGCTACGTGGATATGACCCTATAACCTTGACTTCACGCATCTTCATGCGCAGGCAGTTCAATGCCGTGGCGATATTCGGTTCGTCGGCATAGCCGTCGATATCAATGAAGAACATGTAGTCGCCAAGGTCGCGTTTGGTCGGACGTGACTGCACCATAGTCAAGTTCACACCCGCATAGAACAACTCGGAGAGAATCATCTGGAGCGTACCCGGGCGGTCTGCGTTCATGAAGAGCGCAAGCGTGCTTTTGCCGGGACCGTCATGCTGAACAGGGCCCTTCCCAACAAGCACGAAGCGCGTCTGGCTGCTGAGGTTATCCTCGATCGCCTCCTCGAAGACATCGATGCCAACGAGCTCTGCTGCAAGTATCGAGGCGATAGCCGCAACGCTGCTGTCCTCTGCGGCCATTTTGGCTGCGGCCGCGGTTGAATCTGCAAGACGCAACTGGCAATCGGGCAGATTGCGATTAATCCAGCGACGGCATTGGCCAATCCCCTGCGGATGAGAGGCAATCGTTTTGATATCGCTCAGCTTTGCACCAGGCGCAAGTAACAGAGCCTGATGGATATCCAGGGCGATTTCGCCGAGAATTTCCGCCCTCGTCGTGAACGCAAACGCATCGAGAACCGCCGTGACAGAACCTTCGAGCGAATTCTCGATAGGCACGACACCGTAATCCGCTTTACCGCGGTCAACGGCCTCGAATACGTCTGCGAGCGTTTCGCAAGCAAGGGGCTCGTAGTTGGCATCGATCGTTTTACGCTCGACAAACGCGCGCACTGCCATATCGCTGAATGTCCCTGCAGGACCAAGGAACGCATAGGTCTTTTTGTCGGTGCTCATTCTGCGCCTATCTCTCGGGGCCAGCAAAAAATATAGAGAGCGATTCTAGCATGCTATTCGGAACACAGCCATGCTCCTGCACTTTGCTCGATGAATCCGTCCTGTTGGAGCTCCGCGAGTATCCGCTCTGTCTCTTGCGCAGAGGGCGCTTCACGTTTGTTCGACATCTCGTACTGAGCGAGGTCATCGGCAAGCTCCTGCGTTGAGGCAACACCTTCGAGCACACGACGCAACAGGTACGCACGTTTTTGCCGGTGACTTCCCTCGAACTTCGACTGCCGCGCATACTGCTTGCTCTTGCGCGTCGGGTTCGTCTGCGTTTTCTTGAGGTAGGCGCCGTAATCGAGCAGAGCGTAGTACCAGCTTCGCACTGTCTTGTCTTGAGGACATGTCTCCTCGACAAGCGGAATGATTTCTTTGTCATCCACAAGCTCTGTGTCTGGAAACAGCTCGTGAATGAACACCGCCCGCACGTTTGTTTCCACATATATATCGGGCTTGCAGAATGCGAACACGCGCACGCCAGCAGCTGTCGAGGGACCGACGCCCGGCAGCGAGAGCAGCGCCTTCTTGTCGTGCGGAATTTCACCGTCAAATTCAGAAACAAGCGTTTCAGCGCACTTCTTAAGATTGAGCGCACGACGGTTATAGCCCATGCCCTGCCATAGTTCGAGCACCACTGGCAGCGGCGCTGCGGCCAGGTCCGCCGGCGTTGGAAACGCGTCGATCCATTCCTCCCAGCGGCCCTGCACACGCGAGACCTGAGTCTGCTGCAGCATGACCTCAGAAACAAGTATCCCATATGGATCGAATGTATTACGCCAGGGAAGATCGCGATACAGCTCGGCCCCTCGTTCGCGAACGGTCTCTTTGAGCTGCGCGAGTCTCGCACGGGTAACGCTCATAGCCTATTTATCCCAATCGGCAATGGTCCAGCCGCGCTTTTTCGCAATGCGCTCGAGCTTGTTGTCCGGATCGACGACCGTGACTTCTTTTGCAAAGTCAAGCATAGGGATATCGCTGTAATGATCCGTGTACGCCCGCTCGAGTGTCCATGCACGCGACCCGAATTTATCGACACACACCTGAATGAGCAGACGCAGTTTTTCACGACCTTGAACTGGCACGCCCACGACCCTGCCCGTATAATGCCCGTCGCGTTCTTCCATGATGGTACTCACTTGGGCATCGAACCCCAGTTCCTCGACTATGGCGGTTGTGATGGGTTTGAATGAGGCGGAAGCCAGGACAAGCCTCATGCCATCTTTTCTGCAACGCTCGATTTCGCGAATAGCGCCAGGGCGAATGCACTTGCGAATGCGCCGCTCGTAGACATCCATGATTTCCGCATCCACTTCTTCGACAGTTGGCTCGGTAAGTGCGGAAAACAACAACTCGCGAGGAGTCGACTCGACTTGCGGCAGGCGGAGACGGTAGCGAATCCCCCAAATACCCATAGCAAGCCCCTTGTGAATAGGCAGCTCACGATGACGCAACAGGCTCGTCGTCAACTTGAGCGGCGACTCACCGTCGAGAATCGTTCCATCTAAATCAAATGCGGCAACACGGACCAACGCGCATTCCTCCCAAAGCATTATTCAAACGAGGCGATTATACGCCAAGTGACTCTCGCTGAAGGCGAATACCCAATGAGCTGCTCGTATGCGGTGGATATCCGTTCGGGCAAAAAGTAATGGAGAGCAGAAGGAAGGCAGCGACATATGTTCATTTGACGAAGCTTCGATATCAGCAAATATGCATAGTTTCTAGGCAGCCTAACAAAGAACTCGGGACCGGTGTGTGGTCGTTTGCAATTGGCGTGGGGCGGTATTCGTTGGGGCGTATCGCAGGGACGGCGCCTACCAGGCTTTCTTGAAGGTGACAGCGTTGCTTTGGCCCACGCGCTCATATGACATCTCGTCGACGCTACGTTTGGCCATGAGTATTCCCAGGCCACCGATGGGAACATCGGCAATATCATCGGGAGTCACGGCGTCTGGCTTGGCCAGCGGATCATAGGGAACGCCATCGTCGGCAATTTGCACTGTGAGCGCAGGTGGATTCGACTCGTATTCAAAACTGATCCGAACCTCGCCGGGGTTTTCAGATGTAGCATCGGGGTACGCATAGCGGCACACGTTCACGAACAGCTCCTCGGCTGCAATATCGAGCGGGTTGTAAACCGTTTTTGGCGCGCCACGACGGTGCAGTTCCTCGTGAATGAAGTTGTAAACGTGTATAAGCTGTTTGTCATCGGCGGGTAAAACCATGACGGCTTTTCTTTCAGGCGGTACGCCATACTTCAAGATGAGCATGGTTATATCATCTGATTGCTCGGCATCGAGCGTGAACTCAGTTATGGCGCGACGAACTCCCACGCCTACCGAGCGTGGGTTTAAACTGGCAAACTCGTTGAGCGTAGCCTTGAGCCGAGCCTCGCCGAACAGATTCCCGTCGACATCCATAGCCTCGGTTACACCATCGGTATAGGCATAGAGCATATCTCCAGCCTCGAGCTTACGCTCGAAGCGCTCATACGGAATTCCGTCGAAAAGCCCCAAAGGCATGCCCGATGTGTCTTTGATCCATTCCCATTTCCCTTCATGCAGGAGCATCGGCGGGTTATGCCCGGCGTTCACGAACGACATCATGCCCGTCCCATAATCGAGCACACCCACCCACATCGTCACAAACATGCCAGCGTCATTGCCGATGCACAGCTGGTGGTTTGCTGCAACGACAGCTTCGTCTACGGGCAGCCCGCTTTCCATATAATTTCTGATCTGCGTTTTAGCCGTCATCATAAACAGCGCAGCGGGTATGCCCTTGCCGCTTACGTCGGCCATGACAAAGCCTAGCGCGGGAGCACTTGTGGCGTCGTTTTCGATGAGGAAGAAATCATAGAAATCGCCACCGACTTCTTTTGCCGTCTTCATCGAGGCGTAAATATCGAACATATCGATATCGGGAAACGGCGGAAACTCGCGCGGCAAGGCGGATTCCTGAATAGCCTTGGCCGTGGCAAGGTCCTGGGCGTTGCGTTGCTCGACTTCGGCGATGGTGCCCTTCAGAGCCGATACCGTCGAATTGATACCATTCGAGAGCGCTGTGAATTCCACCACGCCATGCTCGTCTACGCGCTTACGCAGATCGCCGCCGGTGATGAGCTCGAGCGTATCGTTGGTACGGTGTATCGGCGCAACTACGACACCGCGAAGCAAACGACGCGCAGCGATAAACACGACCGCGAACATCACCAAGAAGAAAACGGCGTTATTCAACAGCGTCGAAGTTCGATTGATATACGTCGCGGGAAGCGGCATGTAGGCGAACAGCACATAGTCCGAAAAAATACGAAACTCCATGACGACAAAGGAACGGCTGTCGCTTTCGTATGCGGTGAATTGGCTGGAGTCCGCAGCAAGCGCATCGAATTCAGCCTCGCTTTCGACAAAGGTCCCCACAACCGGTTTGCCATCGAATTCGGGATTATTCGATGTGACCACTACATAATCGCGCACAGCAGCAACGGTGCCATTGCAGTCGGCGGTATAGCCATCCAAAAGATTATTGATGGGCGCATCCTGAGCCTGCCGATACGCTATCTGCTGCTCGATGTAATCGAGTTCCGCATTCAGCATCTGCGACGTCTCGCGATCTGCGCGCACCGTCTCGATGCAAAACGATGCGGCTGAGGCGATCATGAACACGAACACCATAGAAAAAAAGAGCCAGAGGCTGAACACGGAGCTCATGTCGTTTGCCCATGACCCTGCGCGTCGGTTTGCATCTATAATCTCGATGGCAACACACACCACTGTGCATGCGATGGCGTTGATCATGGCCTCGAGGAATAGATACGGGTTCATCATGTTTCCCATGTACGCCTTGACCAAATTGGGATTCACATTGAATGTGTCTGCCGCGTCAAGAAGCAGCGCTCCGCGTCCTCCGTATGAGAAGCACAGCGTTAACAGCAAACAGCCCACGAATATGCTTGCCATGCGCGGCACGCTTACTCGTTTCCACCCGCTCGTTTCCGATGACTGGTCGCTGGGCCAGCGCCATGCACCCAAAGCGATGACAGCAGCCATGGCGATGCTCCCGACGGCGGTAGGCACAACAGAAAGAAGAGGTTCTGGTAAAAACATGTCGAAGAAGCTCGTGGGAGTCCAGTACGCGCGGGCCATAAGCAGGATGCCGGTGATGATGCCGACAGCAGCTCCCGAGACAAAACCGAACAAGGCTGCACACAAAACCGCCGGGATGAGCAATAGAACAAGATTCAGATCTCCTTGCACCGTGCTGCCGAGCGATATGATGCCGAATTGCGAAAAGCAAAGTGAGGCGGCCAACAGGGCAAAAAGGAATGTAAACACCACGCGATAGGCTGGCTTCAGGTCGACAGCCGACCCGCATAACCAACCAGAGCTATACACCTTGTCCTTCATCATGACCCCCTGTATGTCTCCGTGGGCAATATACCATTAAACAGGACTATCAATTCGGGTGTGATGAGGATGCAAAGTGCCAGATGAGCGGCTTCGACGAACGGCGCCTGATGCAAATTGACAGGGATGCTGAGTCCCACGCGGTTCCCGTTATCGCATTTTCACGAGCGATGTGCGGCGGGTCACCAAGAAGAACAAGCCAGCACACACCGCGCAAATCAGCCCAATAACAATAACTGCCACCGCATCGGTCAATCCCAGCAGCGCGCCCATGATAAATGGCTGAACGATGAGCGCAAAACTGCGCGTAACAAGCATAGAGCTGGTACCACGTCCTGCAGAGACACCAGTATCGCCTGCGCTTTTCAACCACATAGCCTTCCACCCATCCGAAGACTTGCCAAGCACACCCACGAGCGCAATGACGGCGATTGACCACACAAGTGTTGTATTCACGGCAAACAGCAGGAATACCAAACCAAGCAGCGCTATGGCAATCGTGGTCACCTTCCATTTTCCATAGCGGGCTTCCATGGAATCTATCGAGTTGATAAGAACGAACACGACAAGCTGGCCGAGCACAGCAATGTTATTGACCTGGGCTTTTGTCAGTCCAAAATAGCTGGAGAACAGCGGGAAGAGGAACGACGAATACCCTGCAGCCAATGTGGCAGGCAGCACAATGAACAGCGCAAGCCCAAGCGCAATGGGCGTTTTCACAAAACTGCTGATGCGCCCTTCCTTGCTATCGGGCTGAGCAAGCTTTTCGAGGGGCTGCATGCCACGCGGCAAAAGATTCAACGCCATCAAGATAACGGGCAGGCATGCGACCGCAACAAGCGCATACACCCACACGTTGCCAAACGTCTGGGCAGCATAACCACCGAGCACGGTCCCAAGCGCTGCTGCCGAGGTGTCTGTACGTTTCACGCCGCCAGCCGCCTGACCGCGAATCCCGTCGTCCGCGGCAATGCGCGGTAGCGAGTAGCCCAGCGCATAGAGCATTCCAAACGGTACAGCCATCAGTAACTTCGCGGCACAGTATGCCCAGAAGATGCCCGAGGCGACCGCGAAAAACGTGACACATGCACATATGAACATGACAAGCGAACCAGCAAACATGAGCTTACGCACCCCAACGCGCGAGCCGAAGAAGGAATAGAGGCCTTGGCCGGCAATCATGCCAACGCCCAACATAACGGCAGGAACGGCCAAGAGCGGGTTCGATTCGCCCATACCGGCTTTTGTCAGAAGCTCGCGTGCAATGAGCACCGTCATGACCGAGTCAATACTCGTAAGCATCGTGATAAAGAACGTGAATGGGCGCGTCAGAACAGCAGCAGCGCGTTCCCCATCCTCTTGACGGCGCCGACGGTACGTGAATAGGCAACGGCCGCAT
>CACZSV010000046.1 GCA_902783925.1 uncultured Coriobacteriaceae bacterium | reverse complement strand
TCCAGGCGCTCAGGGCAATCAACGAAGCGCTCGAGGCACGTTTGCATCGATAAGAAACCGTTGACGGTTGCGCATGAGTGGCGAAGATGAGTTGCGAGGGCGACCCTGAAACTCATTTTCGCCATTCGTCCCCTTTGTTCGTATGAAATGGCTGTAGATGGGTAATGTTTTTCGCATATTGCTACGCGATATACGGCGTTTGCTGAGGGCACCCGCCGCTATGATCGTAGCGTTTGCCCTTCTGGTGCTTCCATCTCTGTACACTTGGTACAACGTTGTCGCGTTCTGGAATCCCTACGATTCCACCGGCGGTATACGCGTTTGCGTGGTGAATCAGGATGCCGGCACGTCAAACGAGATGACCGGCCGGCTCGACATCGGCGAAATGCTCATCGAGCAGCTGCAAGAAAATGACCAGCTCAGCTGGGTGACAGATAAAGATTACGATACGGCGATGGAGGACCTGAAAACTGGGAACGTCTACGCCGTGTACGTGGTTCCCGAGGATTTCTCCGCTTCGCTCGTTTCTCCTTTGACCGGCGAGATCAAAACCCCGCATATCGATTATTACGCAAACGAAAAGCTCGGGCCGGTATCGCCAAAGGTCACTGATGCCGCCGCCTCGGCGCTCGAGCAACAGATCAATTCGGCGTTCGTATCCACGGTGACCGAAGTTGCGACCAAGGCAATCAACGATGCGGGTGTGAAGGCGGGCGCGAGCATCTCCGCTGCTCAGACAAAGGCTGGCGAACGCGTAGACCAAACGAGGAATACCATTGCGGAAGTGCGCGTGACGTTTTCCGATGTCAGCTCCACCATCGACAACACCCGCAAAAAAGTGGGAGCGCTTAACAATGCCCTCAACAATATGCGCACGCTCGTCAGCGACTCGCAGACGGTGCTTCAGGACGTGACAGACGAGGCGGATGCGCTGCAGTCGAGCCTGACGAGCGTCTCTTCGGAAGTGGTCCCCAGGCTCTCTAATACGCTCGCGCGGCTGAGCGAGGTGAGCGCGAAGGCTAACGAACTCGCTAACACCATTGCCGCTTCAACGGGCGAGGCGCGAGCCGATGTCGATATCGCGGCTGCCAAGATCCAGCCGGTCATCGATACCATGCGCGAAACGGCAGCCGATTTGGAGGCTGCTGCTCAGGCGATTAACAACGCCAAGCTCAAGGAGCGCCTCAGCAAGGCATCGCAGGATATGACTGCCCGCGCCGATGAGATGCAGGCTACCTTAGATGGTGCTGTTGCGCTTGCCTCGCAGGTTGAGGGCGTGTCGCAGACGGCGGCCAACGCGGCAAAGGCCGTCAATGACGTTGCGGTCCAGGCGAGCGATTTTCTCTCGCAGTATTCGAGCGACCTGCACGGTTCCGTCGCTCCTGCGCTCAATTCCGGCATCGCTCAGGTCAGCCAGGTGTGCGCGCAGCTTTCCGTTGCCGCATCCGGCCTCGATACGACGGTCGAGCAGATACGCCCGGTGCTCTCGCAACTCGATCGCATCCTCGCCGATTCCAAGACGGTCATGGCGCAAACCGATGCGCTTGTTGCCAGCGTGCAGGCCGACCTCGATTCAGTTATGTCCGATGTGCAACTGCTGATGCAATCCGATGTCATCACCAACTTCCTGAATAACGGCACCTTGAACTCGCAGAACATCGCGGCGTTCATGGGCTCGCCCACCGAACTCGAGACCACGAGGTTCTACCATCCCAATGCCTACGGTGCCGCAATGGCACCGCTGTTCATGAACCTGACGTTTTGGATCGGCGCGTTCATGCTCGTGATTATCTTCTTGCTCGAAGTCGATTCCGAGGGCATCGAGGGGCTCAAACCCTGGCAGCGCTATCTGGGCCGTTTTCTTCTGTTCTGCATTTTCGCCGTGATTCAGGCGCTTATCTGCTGCGGGGGTACGCTTGCGCTTGGCGTACAAGCCGAAAGTCCTCCCGCGCTCTTTGTGGCGGCTTCAATGGCCTCTCTTGCGTTCCTGAGCATAATCTATGCGCTCTCCTCCACGTTCAGGCATGTGGGCAAGGGGCTCTGCATCATCTTGGTGTTTGCCCAGATTCCGGGTGCCTCCGGCTTGTATCCCGTGGAGATGACATCGAGCTTCTTCCAGGCGATATACCCGTTCTTGCCGTTTACATACGGCATCGATGCTATGCGTGAATCGATTTGCGGGTTCTACGGGAGCTATTATGCCCGTGATCTGCTCATCCTGGCCGTGTTCTTCTTTGCTAACCTGGGCTTTGGGCTTGTCGTGGGGCCGCTCATGTCGAACGTCGTGCGCATGACGGCGCGGCAGGTTTATGCGGGCGACCTCTACAACGGCGAAGACGCGCTCACGCCCGAGCGCCCGTATCGGTTGGCTCACGTGTTACGCGCTTTGACCGAGAAAGAGAGCTACCGTGAAGAGCTGGAGGCGCGCTATGCTCGCTTCTCGCACCGGTATCCCATCTTTATCCGTGCATCCATCGTGCTCGGCGTGGGCGTGCCTGCGGTGCTTGCGCTTCTGCTCGCCCTCGACGCAGCCGAGAAAGTGCTGCTACTCACGCTCTTCTTGATCTGGCTCATCGTGCTCATCGGCTTTCTCGTGGTGGTGGAATCGCAGCGTTACAGCTTCGAGCGCCAGCTGAATCTGGAGGACATGAGCAACGACCGTATCCTACGCATATTCGCGGAACGCAACCATCTGGTGCGTGCGAACAACCGCATGGGTGCGCACAGTAAGTCCGCACTCGAGGGCGTCTCCTCGACCAAGGGTGGCATTTACAACCTGGGGCGCATTGCCCGCGCCGATCTGCGCGGCATGTTCAAGAACGTCATGAGCGTCGTCATCACCATCGGGCTTGTTGTTCTGCCGTCGCTGTTTGCCTGGTACAACATCCTCGCGTGCTGGAATGTGTTCGATAACACGGACAAACTGTCCGTTGCCGTGGCAAGCGACGATGCGGGCTACGAGAGCGACCTGTTGCCCATGAATATCAATGTTGGCGAGAAAGTGGTCTCGGCTCTTCGCGAAAACGACCAGATTAAATGGGTGTTCACCGATTCCGAAGACGCTATCGAGGGCGTGAAGGCCGGGAATTACTATGCGGCGCTCGTGATACCTAAGGATTTCAGCACGAGCCTGCTGACATTCTACGAGGGTGATTCGAACTCGGCGAAAATCGACTACTACGTGAACGAGAAGAAGAACGCCATCGCACCCAATATCACCGGAGTGGGCGCCGACACGGTGTCACATCAGGTTAACGAGGTCTTTGCCGATACCATATCGAAGACGGCCATAAGCCTGGCGCAATCGTTATCGCAAATTGCGGAGTCGGGCGGCGTGGATAAACGTGTGGCGAATCTGGTTGAGCATGCGCGTAACCTCGCGCAGCGCCTGGATCAATCGGCAGACGTGCTCGGCATGTATGCTTCTCTTGGCAGGGATTCGAAGGCGCTGGTGCAAAGCGGCGCCGATATCGTGTCGTCTGCTCGCACGCGCATGCAGTCCATCGCGTCGAGCATTGATGTCGATAGGGGACGCCTGCTCGGCCTGACCGACAACCTCTCTTCATCGCTCAACGACGTCAAGGTATCTCTCGAAAACGCCGAGGCCGCTACAAGCGATTTGGAGCAGCGGGTTAGCTCGATGATCGATACCATTTCGGGCGAGATTTCGCGCATCGCCGGCAAGCTGCGGGAAAAGGCTTCTGAGATCGACGGGAAAACCGCGAAGCTCAACGAAGCGCTCAGCACGCTCGAGAAGTTGAGGGATGCGTTGAAAGATGGCACGAACACAGAGATAAATACTGACATCGCAGATGGCAAGGCGAACATCAACGTCACGCTTCCCGATGGGTCGGTCTATCAAAGCGAGCAGGCGCTGACAGAGGATATCGAGGCGATCACGAGCTCCATCGATGCGTTGCGGGAGGCACGCTCCGCGTTAAACGACGCCCTCATCAGCGCCGTGGCGGCAGACAAGCCCGCACTCCAGGCCAGAATTGCAGAAATCGACGCGAAGATAACGAAGCTCAATGCGAATCTCGACGCGCTGCGACAGCTTCGAGATTCGCGTGTGGACGCGGATGTGGACTACGAGGCGCAGCTGAGCGCCGAGGCTGGCCTCATGGTCGAGCACACCGTCATCCTCGACAAGGATATCGCCGCGTTGAAGATTGCCATCACTATTTTGCAGAAGGCAAGTACCGCCTGCACCGATGGCGCAAACAGCCTGGATTCCATCTCGGTCGATATCGAAGGCAAAGCGGGTTCCCTGCGCGATCTCGTGCAGAAGACGAAGGCAGATGCAGCTGCCGTGAAGGCTGATCTCGAAAACAGCCTTGGCCCCGGGATTATCAAGCTCAAAGCCGATATCGCGACGCTCGTCGCCGATCTGGAGCGTGCCACGAACGAACTGCGTGCGCTGGACCCGGACCTCGCGGGTACTTTGAGGACGGCGGCAACGGCCATCGGCAATGCGTCTTCCAAGGTAGACGAGGCGGATGCGAAGCTACGCACCGCCGCTCAACGCATCTATGCCCTTGCCGATGCGGCCGAAGGCGTGCTGCAATCCGGCAATACCGATACGCTGCGCTCGCTTTTGCAGGAGGATGCCGGCGATCTTGGCAAGGCGCTGACTTCTCCTGTGGAAATCAGGCGCACGGCATTGTTCCCGAGCGAGAACTTTGGCTCGGCCATGGCGCCACTGTACAGTACGCTCGCATTATTCATAGGCGCGCTGCTCATCATGGTGGCCATGAAGCCAGAGGTTTCGCGAAGGGGTAGGGAAGCGCTTGTCGATCCCAAGCCACGCCATCTCTACTTTGGGCGCTTTATCGCGGTTGCGATGCTATCGCTCATGCAGACAACGCTTTTGGGCTTGGGCAATATGCTGTTCTTGAAAGTGCAGGTGGCAGATCCGCTTCTCTTTATGTTCGCATTTTGGTTTGCAGGGCTCGTCTTTGCCTTTATGATCTACACGCTCGTGGTCGCGTTTGGAAACCTAGGCAAGGCCATTGCGGTGCTGCTGCTCATTGTGCAGGTGACGGCATGCGGGGGATCGTATCCGTTGCAAATGCTGCCCGATTTTGTGCAGATGATTAGCCCGTGGGTTCCCGCGACCTACATCGTGGATATGCTGCAAGCTGCTATGATGGGTGTGTACCAAAACGATTTCTGGATTGCAGCGGGGCATCTTGCGCTCTTCATCGTTCCCTTCTTGCTGCTTGGCTTGGTATTGCGCAAGCCAATGGAGCGATTTATGAAGTTCTATGTGAGTAAGGTCGAAGAGTGCAGGATCATGGAGTGACGTCGGGAACGAGGCCAGCTACCTACCCCCTTTGGGAGATGCGATGCAACAAACACAGGGTATTGCCCATTTAAGCGATACGAACAGTGCCGAGGCTCGGGCACG
>CACZSV010000045.1 GCA_902783925.1 uncultured Coriobacteriaceae bacterium | reverse complement strand
TGCGCGGCGAAAACGGCCCGTTTGCGGTGGATACATACGACACAGAAACGGTGGCCCCGTACGAGGAGACCATCAGGGGCATCCTGGAAAAGCGCCAACCTGCCGCAGGAGCCATCGAGGATTGGCGCGCGTTCGGCAAACAGCTTTCGGGTTATGCTCCCGGCGATTTTGACCTCGACGTTCACGTGCAGGAGTACATTGATGCCCCTGACAATGCTAAGGACGAAACCTATCTGGGGAAGTTCATCTTGGCCGCTCTCGCGCAGAAGGGCATGGTTGTGAACCGCGTGTGGTCGTCGGGCAACCCGCTCGCCGGGCGTTCGATTGATTACGACGAGAATGGCTTTGCGGGAGTCAAGGACTTCCTGCCCCTCATCGGGTACTTGGGAGGGGGCGACGACCGTGAGTAAGCTCCAACGTGTGGGCAATGTGCTCTTGGCCCTTCTGATGATACTTGGTGGCGTTGTGCTGCTGGTGCAACCGGAAGAAGCGCTCCTCGTTGTAGCCATGATCCTAGGTTTTTCGTTCGTGGTGTACGGGGTGAGATTGCTCGTGTACTACGTTACTATGGCGCGCCATAAGGTGGGTGGTGTGTCGATTCTGTTCATAGCGGTGATTGCCATTGATATTGGATCGCTTGCGCTGGCGTTCTATGATCAGCCGCGGGTCTCTATCGTCATGTATCTTGTTGGCTTCAACGCGTATAGGGGCATCGTCACCATCGCGCGTGCCATTGAGTCGAGGATGTTCGAATCCCGCTGGCTTTTGACCCTTGCTCACGGCATTGTGAACATCGCGCTCGCGGTGCTCTGCCTCGTGTTCATCGGATCGGACCAAATCGTTCTTCTGATTTTCTGCTGCGGCCTCTTCTACAGTGCTGGCATTCGCCTTGTGTCAGCCTTCAGGTCCACCGACATTGTCTTCATCCAATGAGGGGCGTTTTCTCTGACCCGACTTTCCAAATTGATCATGCATGGTGCCATTTGTGCTCATGGGAAAGCCGCTTGTGCCATAACACCCAAATTGATGGGGCACTCTCGTAAGATATGATAGGCGAGTAATCTCAGGCGATCGCCTGGCGAGAATTGAGGGTATAATCAGGATTCGCGAGAACTGAAGCAAGCGGAGGACATGGTAATGGAGATTAAAACAACAGTTGACGGTACGAGTGCAACTATAGCTCCTGTTGGAACTTTGACGGTTGCGTCGTCTCCTGATCTCGAAACTGCCTTTGCCGGGCTGCCTGAGGATGTGGTTGACGTCACTTTGGATGTTAGCGATCTAAGCTATGTTGCTTCTGCGGGGCTTCGCGTGATAGTTTCAGAAGATAAGAAGATGCATAAAAAAGGCGGATCTCTTCGTGTCGCGCATCCGAATGACGAGGTTATGGAAGTGCTTGACGTTACCGGCCTTGTTGATATCCTGGAAATAGTCCAGTAACGTTGGCGGCTGCCAAGCATGCTGTCGCGGAAACTATTATTTCAACCATGACCATATAGTGTCCAAACATGGCCCTTTGCATCATTGCGACCTTGGATTTTGTTGCTGCAAACTCAAGCTTTGGACATTAATGCGTGATTGACGTCTCAAAACACCGACGTGTTTTGGACTTACCCAGACTTGTAGCTCTCACGTGCCTGCGGCGGTGTGCGTTCTGTTACTCCCAACGTTTCGTGACAATCGTGACGTTCGCGATTCCTTCGCGTACGTATTCGATTTCATCCATGAGCTTCTTGGTCATGTACAAGCCGAGTCCGCCAACCTTTGCCACTTCGATGCTTTCGGGCTGTTCTGGGTCCTCGTGTTCAAGCGGATTGAATGGTATGCCGTCATCGCCGATTTCAATCACAATCGCGTTTGGCTGCGTGCACCATGTGAAATGAACGCGCAGTGGCTTTGATTCGTCTGGCGCGTCTTGGGGATATGCGTAGTTGCATACGTTCACAACCAGCTCTTCGACTGCAATGAGTACATGGTTTGAAGGCTTTGGCGGACAGCCGGCCCCTTCGAGATGTTGCGTGACGAAATTCATTATCTCGTCAAAATGATCGAGATTCGCCGTTGTGATGAACGAGGCGCCGTGCTCGGGCGGTATACCGTATTTAAGCGCTAGCATCGTAATGTCATCAGATTGGTCTACTCCGTATGACCAGCCGATAAGGTCGGCACGCAGGGCTCGGAGCAGGCGACGCGGATGCAGTTTGCCATGCGTTGCGAGGAACGCTTCGAGCCGGTCATTGCCATATAGCTCCTCATTGGCATTGAAGGCTTCGCTCACACCGTCGGTGTACGCAAAAAGTTCGTCGTCCGGCTCCAAGCGCAGCTTGAATTCCTTGTATTCGATCCAATCGAACGAGCCCAAATAGGGGCCCGACCGCTCTTCGAGCCAGGTCCATGCCCCATCATGCATGATCAGGGGCTTGTTATGGCCGGCGTTCACGTAGGTCAGCGTGCCCGTCCGGTAGTCGAAGACACCCGCGAACGCCGTGACGAACATTTCGGACTCGTTGCCTTTGCAGAGGCTGCGATTGGCGATATCAAGAGCTTCCGCAAGATCTGCTTTTGCCTCCATCGCTCCGTGTATAGCCGTCTTGGCAGCCATCATGAACAGTGCCGCTGGCATGCCCTTACCGCTGACATCGGCTACGACGAAGCCTATGCCACGTTCTCCCAAATCGAAGTAATCATAGAAATCGCCGCCTACTTCGCGTGCTGGATTCATTGTCGCGTACAAGTCGAACGAGTCAATGTCGGGGAAGGGCGGTTGCGCCGTTGGCAGCGCGCTTTCCTGGATGGTGCGCGCTGCTGCAAGTTCGCGGTCGATACGAGCGTTTGCCTCGGCAATGGA
>CACZSV010000044.1 GCA_902783925.1 uncultured Coriobacteriaceae bacterium | reverse complement strand
GAAAGCATAAGGGGCATAAGGGATCGGGTTAGTGTGTAGGGGTCAGTGTGTAGGGGTCTGTCCCCTTTGTTTAGTGTGTAGGGGTCTGTCCCCTTTGTTTTGTCCCCTTTGTTTTTCCTGCTGAGATCTATGAGCTTGTCATGAGTATTTAAAACTATGATGGTTTTAAGTATTTCTCGCCTGCGTGCGTCAATATATGAAGTTGTCCTTGCCTGGGCATTTTGCATGCGCTACCATACGACCTCGTGTGATTACCCGATGCTTGGCCGTGCACCCTGCACCCTGGATGTCTCAAGCTCAGCTTCGGGCGTATTGGAAGGCACCGAGTCACACACGGTGTCATAAGAAGAAGGGTGGCTAGTCACTATGGCAGTCTCCAAGGAACGTAAGGCCGAGCTCATCAAGGAGTTTGGCAAGGACGAGCACGATTCTGGTTCTGCAGAGGTCCAGGTCGCTATTCTCACCGAGCGCATTCGCGAGCTCACCGAGCATGTGAAGATCCATAAGAAAGACCACCACACTCGTCGTGGTCTGCTCATGCTCGTTGGTAAGCGTCGCCGTCTGCTTACCTATATCAAGCAGCGCGACATCAACAACTATCGTGAGCTTATCGCAAAGCTCGGCATCCGCGACAACGTCTAGCGATGCGTATGAAAGAAGGCCGCATATGAGCGGCCTTCTTTTTCGCGTCCGATTACCGGACAGCTCAACTGGGCTCAGCTTGCCTGTTAATCCATCTCGTCCGAGATGGTTATGTAGTTAGCCGTTTGCAAGGGGCAAACGGTCGTTAGCAGAGGAAAAAGAATGAATAAAGTTACACATGAGTTCGATCTGTATGGAAAGCATTACGAATTCGAGACGGGCGAGCTGGCCAAACAGGCCACTGGCGCGGTTGTCGTCAAGCAAGGCGGCACCATTTTGCTTACTACCGCGGTTGTTTCCAAGGAACGCCGCGACCTTGATTTCTTCCCGCTCACGGTCGATTTCATCGAGAAGATGTATGCAGTTGGTCGTATTCCGGGCGGCTATCTCAAACGCGAGGCGCGCCCGAGTGAGAAGGGCACGCTCACTGCGCGTCTGGTTGACCGTCCCATTCGTCCGAGCTTCCCCGACGGAATGCGCAATGACGTGCATATCGTCATCACCACGCTTTCGTGCGACCAGGTAAACCAACCCGACGTCATCTCCATTATGGGCGCATCCGGCGCACTCATGGTAGGCGGTGTGCCCATCGACGGCCCTGTTGCCGGCGTTCGCATCGCCCGCGACTCCGAGTCGGGCGAGTACATCGTTAACCCTACCTTCGAAGAAGCTGAGGCATCCGATCTCAATCTCACTGTCGCTGGCACCAAGGAATATATCTCCATGGTCGAGGCTGGCGCCAACGAGGTGACCGAGGAGGATATGGTCGCGGCGCTCGAGTTTGCCCAAAAGGTCATTGGTGAACTCTGCGACGAACAACAGAAGTTCCTTGACAAATGCACAATCGAGCCAAAGACCTACGAGCTCGACGAGCCCATCCCCGAAGTCATCGACAAGGTTGAGACTTTCTACGATGCGATGTCTGCAGCGCTTAAGGACGCGGACAAGCAATCGCGCATCGCCAAGGTCGAAGAGCTTAAAGACGAGATCAAGGCGTCCTTTGCGGAAGAAGAGCGCGAGATCTGGGGCCGCGAGATCGCTGCTGCATGCAAGGCGCTCGAGAAGAAGGCCATGCGCACGATGATCATCGAGACCGGCGAACGCGTGGACGGCCGCGTGAACGACGAGATTCGTCCGCTCTACATCAAGCCGCATTTCCTGCCGCGCGCTCACGGCTCCGGCCTGTTCCAGCGCGGTCAGACGCAGGTGCTCTCGGTTTGCACGCTTGGCATGCTCAACGAGTGGCAGCGTCTTGACACCATCGACCCCGCAGAGGGCAAGCGTTACATCCATCAGTACAACTTCCCGCCGTATTGTACGGGCGAGGTCGGCCGCATGGGCGCCCCCAAGCGTCGCGAGCTTGGTCACGGTGCACTCGCATCGCGCGCTCTCGAGCCGATGATTCCGAATGAGGAGGAGTTCCCGTACACCATCCGTATCGTCTCCGAGGTCATGGAGTCCAACGGCTCGTCATCGATGGCTTCGACCTGCGGTTCCACGCTCGCGCTCATGGATGCCGGCGTGCCCATCAAGCGTCCGGTTTCCGGTGTGGCCATGGGTCTGATCAAAGAGGGCGATCAACACGTCATCCTCACCGACATTCAGGGCCTCGAGGATTTCCTTGGTGATATGGACTTCAAGGTCTGTGGCACCACCGAGGGCATCACGGCACTTCAGATGGATAATAAGGCCAAGGGCCTTTCCACCGAGATTCTCGCTGAGGCACTTGCGCAGGCTAAACGCGGTCGTGCATTCATCCTCGACGCGATGCTCGAGCAGATTCCGATGCCGCGTGAGGAGCTCTCCGAGTTCGCTCCGCGCATCATCACTATTAAGATCCCGGTTGACAAGATTCGCGACGTCATCGGCACGGGCGGCAAGGTCATCCGTGGTATACAGGAGGAGACCGGTGCCACCATCGAGGTACACGAGGACGGCAACGTCTTCATCGCGTCGACCGATCTCGGCGGTGAAACCGCTCTCAAGATGGTCGAAGATATCGTCAAGGTCCCCGAGGTAGGCGAAGAATATGAGGGTACGGTTGTCAACATCCAATCCTTCGGTGCATTCGTGAAGCTTACCTCCAGCAAGGACGGTCTGCTGCACATAAGTCGCGTTGCCAATGGACGCGTCGGCGCTGTGGAGGATGTTCTCGCCGAAGGTGATACCGTCAAGGTGAAGGTCATCGAGGTGGACGAAAAGACCGGCAAGATAAGCCTCGACCGCCTCGACAAGCCCGATGCGCCCGAGGGTAGCGCAAAGGGCAACGGCGGCAATCACGGTGATCGTAACCGCCGGCCGCGCGATAACCGCAGGCCGCGTCGCCGCGACTAAAGCGAGTCCATACGTGTTCGAAAGATGCGTCGCATGCGACGCATCTTTTTTTGCCCGAGAATATAGAAAGGGACTATAGAAAGGGGACAGACTCCTATGTTGCTCAGACCTCTATGTTGCTGCCGATGTGAGTGCGAGAAAGGGGACAGACCCCTATGTTGCTCAGACCCCTATGTTGCTCGACATAGAAAGGGGACCATAGAAAGGGGACAGACCCCTATGTTGCTAGAAAGGGGACGCTAGAAAGGGGACAGACCCCTATGTTGCTGCCGATGCGTGATGCTATGATACGAGCGCCTCGTAATTGCTTCCGAAGTTGAGGTTGGGAGATGACGAAAGAGAAAGAGAACAAAGAGTCAAAGAATGGGGTCGCTACGCCTGGGCTCGAGGTAGAACAATCGTTCAAATACCCGTGGTTCTGGCGCGCTTTCGGCGTCCTCTCACTCGTGGGCGGCGGTTTACAGGTTCTCCTCTTTGCTCTTTTCGTCCTCATAATTGTTCACGATAAGGACGCGCGGCCCAGTATTGAGGGCATCGATATCACCACGCTCGTCATCACCATCTTAGGGCTCATTGTTTCGGCAGTCTCGGCGGTGTGCTTCATCATGCTCGGTATTCGTCTGCTGCGCGGCAAACGACGCAGAACCGCCCTGCTCGCTATTGTCATGATCGTGCTCGAATCATTATCTCTGCTTCTCTCAATCATGCTTACCGGCATTGACTTCGAACTGCTCCCGACGCTTATCAACATCGCGATTCTCGTTGCGTTGCAATCGTATGCGGATCCGACTCTGGTCGAGGAACGTCGCGTTCAACGTAGCTTGCGCAATCTTGAGGTTCGCGAACGTGCCGAAAAGGGCACGCTCGGCCGCGATCTCTCCGGCAAAGGATATATCGAACTCAATTTCTTCAACCTGTTTTGGGTTTTCCTCATTTGCTGCGTTCTCGGCCTGATTATCGAGACCATTTATCACGTGGCCGTAGTCGACCCCGGCGTCTATCAAGACCGCGCGGGCTTGCTCTACGGGCCGTTCAGTCCAATTTACGGTTTTGGCGCGGTGCTTATGACCGTTGTGCTCAACCGTTTCCACGACAAGAACCTCATCATCATCTTCCTCGTGAGCGCCGTTCTCGGCGGAGCTTTTGAATATGCGGTCAGCTGGTTTATGCAGTACGCCTTTGGCATCACCGCATGGGATTACACGGGTACGTTTCTTTCGATAGATGGACGCACCAACGGCATGTTCATGTGCATGTGGGGCGTTCTTGGCATGGTGTGGATAAAGGTCGCGTTGCCCATCATGCTCAAACTGGTCAATAAGATTCCCTGGAATTGGCGCTATACGATTACCACGGTATGCGCGGCTTTGATGATTGCCGATGGTGGGCTCACGCTCGCTTCGCTTGACTGCTGGTATGAACGGCAATCTGGCACGATGGACTATGCGAGTGCGAGCGCAATAGAGCGGTTCTGTAACGAGCACTACAGCAACTCATTCATGAGCGAACGCTTCCAATCGATGTCGATCGATGCTGACAAGGCGGTCCGTGTAAAATAGCGATTTTGCAACGTTGGGCGGTTTTTCGAGAGCGAGGAAGGCATATGGAAAGACGCGCGGGCGGACCAAGGCGACAACGTGATGCGCGGCCGTATGTTGCAGATGCTGGCAGAAAGCCCGCGGACGTGATCGACGCTGCTACGGTAACCATCGGCATGGTTATCCTTGCGCTGGTTGTGGGCTTTGTCATTGGGGCTGCGGTCTGGACCGTATTGACGCTGTCTAACTTCCTCATCTCGCTTTTATGGAGCGGGGTCGGAGGAATGCACGATGGAGTTCTCGGCATTGCGTGGTTCCCCCTCGTTATATGCACGCTCGGTGGCTTGGTCATCGGCATATGGACGCGTCTTACGCATAACGCCCCTCAGCCGCTCGAGGTGGTTTTGGCCGAATACAAGCAAACGGGAAACTATAAGGTGGACGGAGTCGGCAAATCCGTTGTGAGTTTTCTGCTTCCCCTGGTTTTTGGCGGTTCTGTAGGCCCGGAAGCCGGTCTCACTGGTCTTATCACCGCAGGTTGTTGCTGGATTCGCGACCAGCTCAAAAGCGCGGGATTGCGTGCCGGTGCCGTGGGCGAGGTCACCATTGCGGCGAGTCTTTCGGCGATTTTCGGGACGCCGCTTGCGGGGATTATCGCAGGAGCGGAAAGTGCGCCCGACAATCGTGCCGATCCAGATCCCGATGATTACACGTTTCGCAGATCGGCCAAGCTCGTGCTGTACTTGTCGGCAGCGGTTGGAGCCTTTTGTGGAATCGCGCTGATCTCGCGTTTTGCAGCTGGGTCGTCCGGTCTACCTCGCTTTGATGCGATTGCGGCTGAGCCCTATGAATACGTATGGTTTATTGTTTGCGTACTCGTTGCCTACGTGCTCGCACTGGTGTTCCTGCTTTCGCGTACAGCGTTTCGCGCCTTTTCGGAGCGAATGGGTGATGGTGACGTTGCGACAATAGTCAAGCCGGTAATTGCAGGGCTTGTTATGGGCGCCATTGCCATGGCGTTTCCGTACGTTTTGTTTGCAGGCGAAACGCAGACTCATGAGCTCATGGGCAACTGGGGTACGTTCTCCGCGCTCGTTCTCATTCTCACTGGCGTTCTCAAAGTTGCGATAACGCCAATGTGTCTGGAAATGGGGTGGCATGGCGGCAACTTCTTTCCGACGATATTCGCGGGGGCGGCCGTTGGCTATGGGCTCGCTGCAGTTACGGGCGCAGACCCTATGCTCATGGTGACGACGACGGTGACAGCGCTCGTCGCGGGGACGACTCGCAAACCACTTCTGACGGTCGGCATCCTCGTTTTATGCTTCCCGCTCGATGGCATGATCGTCAGCGGGCTTGCGGCTGTTATTGGAGCCGCGCTTCCCGTGCCCAAACGTTTGCTGCGCGACTGATCACACATTAAAAACCAAAGGTCAACGCAATAGCACTTTCGGTATCAGAAGCAGTTTTAGCTGTGCGAGGAAAGGGGCTGCGAGAAAGGGGACAGACCCCTATGTGGTTGGGTGCGAGAAAGGGGACAGACCCCTATGTGGTTGGGTGCAAATGGATGTAATTGTTAACAAATGGAAACAAG
>CACZSV010000043.1 GCA_902783925.1 uncultured Coriobacteriaceae bacterium | reverse complement strand
ACGTGATCGACGCAAGCTCTATCTTCGGAGAACAGGTAGAGCGCCAGGGGCTTCGGGCGTGCGGCAATCTCCTTGAGCGCCTCGTCCGGCGACGAAAACGTAAGCACCGGCAGAATCGGGCCAAATATCTCTTCTTGCATGATGGGATCACCCCAGGTGACATCCACCATAATCGTTGGTTCTATCTTGAGCTCTTGTGATACGCAGGCACCGCCAAGCATCACATTCCCCGTCTCTATGAGCGAAGACAAGCGCGTGAAATGCTTTTCGTTGACGATCTTTCCATATGCGGGGTTTTCAAGAGGCGCATTACCAAACTGCTTTCTGATCTGCTCACCCAGCTCGTGCACGAGTTCGTCGCGAATGCGCTCGTCGCAGACGATGTAATCGGGGGCGACGCAGGTCTGTCCGCAATTGAGAAACTTGCCCCAGGCGATACGCCGGGCTGCAAGCTTGATATCTGCGCTCGTATCCACGATGCACGGGCTCTTTCCGCCGAGCTCGAGTATCGCCGGGGTCAGCTTTTGAGCGCATTTCTCGAGCACGATCTTGCCAACCACCTCGCTTCCTGTGAAAAACACGAGGTCGAAGTCCTGCTCGAGCAGTTCCTGGTTTTCCTCGCGACCACCGAGCACCGCCGCGACATATTCCGATGGATACAGCTCCTCGACTATCTTCGCAATGATGCTGCTCGTTGCAGGTGAATAGGCGCTCGGCTTGACGATGGCGGTATTGCCGGCGGCAAGGGCGTCGACAAGCGGCTCTACCGTAAGAAGGAACGGGTAGTTCCACGGGCTGACAATGAGCGTGCATCCAAGCGGCATCGGCATTTCATAACAGCGGGCTACGTAGTGTGTGAGCGGCGTATGTGCACGGCGTCTACGAGCCAGCCGGCGGATATTTTTCAACATGTACGATATTTCGGATAGCACGAGCCCGACTTCGCACATATAGCTCTCAGAAGGGCTTTTGCCCAGGTCGGCTTGCAGAGCCGCGTTAATCTCGTCTTGATGCAGCACAATTCCCTCGCGAAGCGCACGAAGCGCCGTAACGCGCGTCTCGAGCTCGAGAGTCGCTCCCGTGCAAAACAGTTCGTGCTGACTTTTGACCAATGTGGCGATATCGAGATTCATCATGCACTCTCCATGTTTCTCGGCTCTTCAAAGTAGGCGGCGCCGCCTCGCGTGTTCGCGTTAGAGACAGACCGGCGTTGTTTTCAGACCGCTTGATACTGCATGGTATTTGAATTCAGATCAATTCGGTAGTTCTCTTTGAAAAAAGAAAAAGAGACCGCCCCCTTCTAAAAAAGGGCGGTCTCTTTTGCATGCTTTGTTTCTCGAAAACTACTTCTCGAGACTGTTGACCAGCGCCATGACGCCGCTCTTGCGGTTCGCGGCCTGATTCTTGTGGATGATGCCCTTGCTCACCGCGCGGTCGAGCAGACGGCACGCCTTCTGGCCGGCCTCGGTCGCTGCAGCGGCATCGTTTGCCTCGACTGCCTCGCGCACGCGGCGCACAGCGGTCTTGAGCTCTGCCTTGGCAGCGCGATTGCGCAGACGGGCCTTTTCGTTGGTCTTAATACGCTTTTTCTGACTTTTGATGTTTGCCATTGCGGCATTTCCTTTCGATGGAGCCTGCTGTTCGTTACAGTGGGGTTGCGACGAAACTACGAGATAATATCACAGTTAGCTTATATGTGAACCACCGAATATAAAAACCTGGGGATGAGGTTAGAGTGGCTTGCATAGCATGAATAGGCGATGAACGTCATACCGACTCAGTGGGGCAGGCTTCAGCCCGTCCGCGCGAGTAACGCCAACATGCGTCAGCGGGCGCGCTGAAACGCGCCCCTACGGAACGCTACGTTATTATCGCGTGCAGACCTCGAGAGCCCAGCGCTCGAACGCTACCTGTTGATCTGCACCGCTTTTCATCGCGCGGTCGAGATCCGCAGCACTGATAATCGCCTGCTCGAGTTCTCTTTCAGAAAAGCCGTCTGCCCAACGGAAGTGGTTTCTAATCTGCCAATCGGGTTTGCCGAGCGCAGACGCGAGCGCGCCTTGCCCAGCCGAACGCATCTCCTTGGCGATGAGCAGCTCTCTGATGCGGTTGACGCACATGGTGAGCAATCCGAACGGCGATTGTCTGTCCATGCGGGAGAGCAGCGTTGCCAGGCGCTTTGCATCGCGGGCGGCAAGCGCGTCGCTTAGGTGCCATGGCTTTGGCTCGGCTACACGCGCAACAAACTGCTGCACCTCGGGCATATCGATAACCGCCCCTTTGCCAAGCGCCGTTGCCATCTTGCGT
>CACZSV010000042.1 GCA_902783925.1 uncultured Coriobacteriaceae bacterium | reverse complement strand
AGCACGCGCGCCGGACGAGCGCGAAGCGCATTGCCCGCAGCAACGAACGGGCGGTCCGTCGCCAGCAAAAGCGCGAGGAGAGCAAATACGAAGATGCCCACAATGCCCGCGATAACGAACATCATGAGAAAGCCCATCATGGCAGCGGCAAAACCACCGGCCACGGCGGAACTACTCGTCCCATGCGTGTACTTGTAATTCGCAATTTTCGCCGTTGAGGGAATTGTCGGCTCTGAAGGAGATTGCACGTAGAGCGTGCCATCAATTACCGTATCCGGGCCTATCGTGACAGAATCGCCTGACACGTTCACGTCTCCGGAGTAACTACCGCTAACAAATACGGAATTACCCGCAGCGCTCGCATACGCAGCCTGGCCATTTAAGCGAACGCTATTTCCCGCAAGGAGCACCTGCCCTGCAGCCGATGCGTTGCAGGTCACCGAATTGCCCGCGGCAAATACATTGTTGCCGACCATCGCCTGATCGATCTCGACTCTATCACCAGCGGCAAAGACGTCGGCGGCAATCTTGCCACCCGAAAGCTTCACGGAATTGCCCGCCGCAAATAGATTGGCATAGACCTCCGGATTGTTTAGATCGATGCTTTGGCCAGCAGAAAGCATATCCTTACCTATAACCAGAGTGTCTTTTTTCGCGTCCTTCACAGACCCGGCACTCGTTCCGGGCTTGTCCGGCGAATTCACGGAAGTTGCCAAGGACGTCGCAGGAATTATCAACGCCATCGCGCTGAATGCAACGACAAGGGCAATCGCCAGTTTTTTAATGCCTTGCAATCGCTTCATATGCCTCTCCTATTCTTCCAGAGCTGATACTGTTCCTTTGTCATCCCATTAGCAGATTCGTGGAAGTTGCTCACCCACAAGCATATCAAGAATACGCTCGCTGCCAAAGGCCGTGCGCAGATACACACGCCCTTCGCCCTCGAGTGCCTCTCCAATGATCGCCGCATCGGCTCCGTACTTATTCGCACGCATTGCCGCAAGCGCCGCCTCGGCAGCCTCCGGTGCGCATACGCATACCATCTTTCCCTCGTTGGCCACCTGGAACACGTCATAGCCGAGCATCTCGCATGCGCCACGAACCTGATCGTGCACAGGCACTTCGTCTTCTTCGATGCGAATATCGACCCCGCTTGCCTCGGCGAATTCGTTGAGCGTTGAGGCAAGTCCCCCACGCGTCGGGTCGCGAAACGCGCGCACGCTGCCTGCCGGACATGCGTCGAGCACGTCAGTAATCATATGGTTGAGCGGCGCTGCATCCGATTCGATTTCCGTCGAGAAACTGAGCTCTTCGCGCATGGAGATAATCGCGATGCCATGGTCGCCAATCGTGCCGCTCACGAGAATTTTGTCGCCTGGCTGGATGTGCGATCCGGACAGGTCGACGCCTTTGCGTAGCTCGCCGATTCCCGCCGTGTTAATGTAGACGCCATCTCCATGCCCACGATTCACGACCTTTGTATCGCCTGTCACGATCTCGACGCCAGCCTCTTTTGCAGTCTTTGCCATCGAAGCGCAGATGCGGCGCAGGTCTTCGAGCGGATACCCTTCTTCGAGCACGAAGCCGCAAGATAGATAGCGCGGAATCGCCCCGCTCGTGGCTACGTCGTTAACCGTTCCGCATACAGCCAGATGACCGATGTCCCCACCTGGGAAGAAATGCGGTGTCACCACGAAGCTGTCGGTGGAAAATGCGATGCGGTCCGCTGAAATGTCGATTGCCGCAGCGTCGTCTGCACGTTTGAGCGTATCCCCAGCATATGCCTCAAAGAACAGCTGCTCGATAATATCCCTCATCATGGTGCCGCCGCTGCCATGAGCCATGAGCACCGTATCGCTTGTCTGCATGCACTTCATCCTCTCAAAGATGCACAAGTATCTTAGCGGGGAGGACGCCTGTCCTGGCGAAGTTCTTCCTGAGCCCGGACAGACGTCCTCCCCGCGTAAAGTCCCAAAAAGTCAATTTCTACATCATGTCCTTGAACTGGCTGAGATCGATATTGCCGAGTCCCGGAATGCTCATGCGGCGGCGGCGTCTCTTCCCCTTCTTGCCCTGCTGGTCGTTAAACGAAACCATTACCTTCTTAATTTGCTTGCGCGTCTCGTTATAGCGTTTAACCAGCTGGTTTACCTGTTGAACAGACATGCCGCAGCCGCGCGCGATACGCTGTCTGCGCGAGCCGTTGAGAATCGAGGGCTTGCGGCGCTCTTCGGCCGTCATTGAGTTGATGATGGCCTCGGTGCGATCGAGCTCGTGCTCGTCGACCTGGCCTGCATTCAGCGCGCGGTCGCCGCCGGGAAGAGCGCTCACGAGCTTGCCGATGCCACCCATCTTGCGCGTCTGCTTGATAATCTCGAGGAAGTCGTTGAAATCGAACTCGGCACGCGCCAGGCGCTCGGCCTCGGCTTCCTCGATCTGCCTGTCCTGCACTTCAATTGCTCGTTCGATGACAGAAACGACATCACCCATGCCGAGTATGCGCTTTGCCATGCGGTCCGGATGGAACACCTCGAGCGAATCGGGCTTCTCGCCCGCAGAGATGAACTCGATGGGCTTGCCCGTGACCTCGCGGATGGAGAGCGCGCCGCCGCCACGTGCATCGCCGTCCATCTTGGACATGATGACGCCATCGAAATCGACCTGCTCGGCAAAGGCCGAAGCAACATTTACGACGTCCTGACCAGTCATGGCATCGACGACCATGAGAATCTGATCCGGCTCCACCGCATCGCGAATGGCAACGGCTTCTTCCATCATCTGATCATCCACATGCAGACGGCCTGCAGTGTCGATGATGACAACGTCGCGCAGGTTGTCAATTGCATCGCGAATGCCCTCTTTGGCAATCTGAACAGGGTCTTTGCCATCTCCGCGATACACACGCAGGCCTTGCTCATCGCCAAGGGCCTGTAGCTGGTCGGCCGCAGCGGGACGATACACGTCGCATGCGACGAGCAGGGGAACATGACCCTGCTTTTTCAAACGATAAGCGAGCTTGGCAGCCGCCGTCGTTTTGCCCGAGCCCTGCAGGCCGACAAGCATGACAACCCCTGGAATACGGCTACCGAATGTGAGCTCCGCCGTCTCGCCTCCCAGCAGCTCGGTGAGTTCGTCGAGTACGATTTTGATGACGTTTTGACCCGGCGTAAGCGAGTCCATGACATCGGCCGTGAGGCAGCGTTCCTTCACACGTTTGGTAAACCCCTTGACGACCTTGTAATTGACGTCTGCCTCGAGCAGGGCCATGCGGATTTCCTTGATACCCGCATTGATGTCATCTTCGGTGAGATGGCCTTTCGATCTAAATCCCGAAAAGGCATTTTGGAGTTTCTCGGATAGGTTTTCAAACATCGCGCATCTCCTTTATGAGAACCAGCGGCGCATCTTGTCGCGGAAGGATTCTTTCTTCTCGGGCTCGGGCTCGGGTTCAGGCTCGGGTTCGGACTCGACGGCACCTTCTGCCATGTCCTCGTCATAGACGTCGGATGCCGCCTCGAACCCGTCCGTGCCCTCGCTCGGCATACCCGCATGCCCAAGCTCGCCGGAAGCAACGGGGGCATCGGGATAGCCATCGCCCTCGGTAGGGACACTCTCCTGAGCGCCCGAAACAACGTCTTCGCTGAGCTCGGCTTCTTCCACATCCTCGTCATAGACATCGGAAGCCGCCTCGAACACGTCTGTGCCTTCGCGCGGTATGCCCGCATGCCCAAGCTCGCCGGAAGCAACGGGGGCATCGGGATAGCCATCGCCCTCGGTAGGGGCGCTCTCCTGAGCGGCCGAAACGGTTTCATCGGGCTGCGGCTCGGGCGCATGGAGTGCGTCCCTATCGCGTTCCTCCGCCATCTCGGTATCTTCGCTGAGCTCGGCTTCTTCAGTTCCTGTATCTCCACGCAGCTCGCCAAAGAGCGCTTCGGCATACTCGTGCGCATCAAAAGGCTGCAGATCCTCTATACCCTCACCAACTCCGATGCGCAGGATTGGCAAGCTCAACTCATGGCTCACGGCAACGGCAATGCCGCCCTTGGCCGTCCCATCGAGCTTGGTCATGATCACGCCGTCAAGATCGAGCGCCTTGTCGAATTCGCGCGCCTGCTGCAAGCCGTTCTGGCCCGTCGTCGCATCTATCACGAGCACGGTCTTCACGTCGATAGTCGCTCGTTTGCGCGTCACGCTCACAACTTTCTGCAGCTCGCGCATGAGCTCGTCGCTTGTATGAAGACGCCCGGAAGTGTCAATCAGAATAAGATCGCTTCTAAGTTCCTCGCTTCGCTCGATGACGTCATAGCACACGCTCGCAGGGTCGGCGCCGCGTTCACGCTTCACAACCTCGACGCCGCTGCGCTCACCCCACACATCGAGCTGCTCGATGGCAGCCGCGCGGAAGGTATCAGCCGAGCCAATGAGGACCTTGCGTCCTCCGATGCTCGCCTGATTGGCGAGCTTGCCCACCGTCGTCGTCTTTCCCGCGCCGTTGATTCCAACAAAGAGCACGCATACGGGATTCATCCTGAACGGATCGGGATCGGGCTCGGCAAAGAGGGATGCGATCTCGTCTGCAAGCAGGTCGAGCACCGCGAACGCATCGGGCAGTGCCTTGTGCTCTGCCTGGTCTTGCAAGCGCTCGATAATCTCGAAGGTCGCCTGAGCCCCAAGGTCGCTTAGAATGAGTGCTTCCTCGAGGTCATCCCAAAAGTCGTCATCGAGCTTTGGACCACGACGAAACAGCTTGTTCATGCGCTCGCTGAAGGTCCATCTGCTTTTTTCGACCTGGTTGAAAAATGCCATCGTCAGTTCTCCTTACATGAAGCATGTTACTGCTCGTGCTTCAAATCCTCATTGTGCGCCGCTGAAATGCTCAACATCCCGAATTGCCGCGTCATCGACATCACTGATGCGAATCGTCTGATCGAGTTTCTGCGAGACAAGCTTGGAAACGCCATCGCTGCGCATAGAAACACCGTAGAGCAAATCCGCCATTTCCATAGTTCTGCGCTGGTGGCTGATGATGATGAATTGCGTCTGGCTGCGAATGCTGTCGAGATACGCGAGCATGCGGCGCAGATTTGTGTCGTCAAGCGCGGCTTCCACCTCGTCAAGTATGTAAAATGGCGTGCTGCGCACACGGTACACAGCAAAGAGCAGCGCAAGTGCCACGAGCGATTGCTCGCCGCCGGAAAGCAGAGTCTGTTTGCGCACCATCTTACCCCGCGGCTGAGCATGAACCTCCACGCCGGTTTCCTCGGGCGCGCTCGGGTCCGTGAGCTCAAGATGCCCGTTTCCACCAGGGAAGAGTTGTGCGAAGACATCCTCGAAGTTCTTGTTCACCTGCTCGAACGTATCGAGAAAACGTTTGCGCATCTTGCGGTCGATGGCAGCGACGATGCGCTCGAGCGCCTTGGCCGCCGCTTCGAGATCGTCAAGCTGCACCGAGATGAAATCGCGACGCTCCTTGAGCTTGCGATACTCCTCGATGGCGACCGGGTTGACCGCGCCAAGATGATGAAGCCGCTTACGCAGCTTCTCGGCCTGTGCTTCGGCCTGCTCGCGATCTTCGGGCGGAGGCGTCTGCAAGGCGATATCGAGCAAAACGCCATTGTCTTCGGTTATCGTCTTGATGGCCGCCTCGACCTTGACCTCGAGCTTGCTTTTCTCGATACGTGCCTGCGTGAGCACCTCGTTGGCACCGTTGAGCTTTGACTGCGCTTCTTGCACTGTCTCGCGCGCCGCTTCGATGGTATCGCGCAGGTCACCCTGACCCGCTTGCTCGAGCTGGGCACGATCGCGCAGCACCTCGGCCTTTTCCTTGACGCCCTCGCGAAGCTCAGTGAATACCTGGTACAGGGGCTCGACGCGCAAGCGCAAAATCTCAAGACTCGACTCCGTCTCGTACGAAACCAAGAGCGATTCGTCAAGCTTGATGATTTCGTCCTCGAGCGATGCGACTTGGTTTCTCAGATGACGCTCGCGCTCGCGGCTCGTTGCCAAATCGACCTGAATAGTCGAGATATTCCTCGTGAAGATGTCTTCGCGGCGTAGCAGACCATTGCGTTTCTCGCGCACGACGGCAACCTGCTCCTCGGCCTGCGTTTTGGCCGAAGCGAGTTCGGCTTTGCGCGCAGCGAGCTGCTCGACGGTCTCGCGTGCAGAGGCGGTGTTTTCTTTCAGACGGGCACGACGTTGCTCAACCTCGCCTTTTTCGCGCATGAGTCCGGTGATGCTCTGCTCGAGACGGCCCACTTCTTCGCGTATGCTGTCCACCTCTCCAGACACCTGGGCGATGGATTGCGAAATCTCGAAGTCGTCAGCCTGCGCCACCTGCAGATTCTCGAGCGCCTTGGCAAGCGCGGCTTCGCTTTCTTCGACCTCGCGCTCGGCAGTAGGTTCGCTTTTTGCGAGCTCTGCTATCTTGCGCTTGCGGCTGAGCACACCCTCTGCATCGGTCACCTGCGTTCCGATGGTGACTTTACCGCCCGGCCACACGACCACGCCATCGCGCGTCACAAATCGCGAGCCCGTCTCGTCGCTCGATGCCGCGTCAATCGCCTCTTGCACGGAATCGACGATGTGCACATCGCCCAGCAGCAGCTCGGCTACACGGGCGTCTTTCTCGTCGAAGCTTACCTCGTCGAGTAGGCGCGTCCCCGTTTTTGCCCGCGGGCGAGCAAATTGCTTACCCTGCTGCATGACGAGCGAAAGCTCACCGCCCGTCACTTTGTTTTCGAGCAAGTTGCGTGCAAGGTCGGCGGCTGATTTCGAATCTTGCATCATCAGGCCGAACATATCTGCGCCAAGCAAGTGCTCGACAAGCTCCTCGAGCTCAGCTGGAGCTGTGAACAGCTCGCTTACCGGAGACACGATGCCTGCAATCTTGTCTTTTCTATCAAGCGCCCATGCAAGGAGGGGGCGCGAAGAATCGAATGCCTTGTCGACCTGCCGCAAGCCCTTGATTTCGGCCCGAAGCGAGCTCAGGTTCTCACGTTTCTGCTCGAGACGGGTTCGGCAATCGTCGTGGACGCGTACGCGGCTGTCGATATCTGCTTTTGCCGCAAGCGAATCGGCTTTGAGCTTCTCGAGCTGCACCTCCAGATCTTCGAGATGCGCACGTCGCGCGACGAGGGTCCCCTGCGTCGCAACGCGGCTGTCCTCGATCTGCGCAATGCGGTTTTGAAGCAGCTCGTCTTCGACATCCGCCGAAGAAAGCGATTCTTGCGCTTTGACCTCGGCAAGCGTGCACTCGTCGATTTCGCGCTCCGCAGAACGAAGAGCCGCATTGGCCTGGGAAAGCTCGTCATCCGCCTGTGTGCGCTCCGCATGGACTTCCTGCGACAGGCGTTTTTGCTCTTCGAGCTGCTCATTGAGCTCGGCAAATTCTGCAGCAGTGCTTCTGTGCTGCTCTTGGAATTCCTCAAGCTGCTGCGCAGCTTCGGTACGGCGCGAATCAGAGCGGTGGATGGTTTGACGCAGCTCGGATAAGCGCGCGACCATGTTGCGGCCTTTTTCCTCAAGCAAGAGCATGCCCGCGTCCAGACGCTCGAGAACGGTCTGGCACCGACGCCGTTGCTCTGCCAAATCGCCGACAAAAAGCCCTTTTTCCTCAAGCAGCCGCTGGTATTTTTCGAGTTCACGGTTTTTCTCGTCAAACTGAAAACGCGCGAGCTCGACAAGCGAATCCGCTTCTTTTTCCTGAAGCTCTGCATCGTGCCATGCGTCCTGCAGGCGACGCAGGTCGTCGACGGCAAGCGTTAGCTCGACTTCCTTCAGCTCTGCGCTCACCTGCTCGTGCTGGCGCGCGCGATTCGCCTGACGCTCGAGCGGCTTGAGCTGGCGGTCGATCTCTGCCGCGACATCATGCACGCGCTGCAGCTCGACATCCATATTCTTAAGCTTACGCCCCGAGCGTTCTTTACGCTTCTTATGCTTGAGGATGCCGGCAGCTTCTTCGATAAGCAGGCGGCGGTCTTCCGGCCGGGCGCGAAGCACGTTTTGCAGCGATCCTTGCGAGATGATCGAATGCGTGTCACGGCCAAGGCCGGAATCGTTGAGAATATCGAGAACGTCCATCAAGCGCGTCTGCGAGCCGTTGACGAGGTATTCGCTCTCTCCGCTACGATACATGCGGCGCGTGATGACGACCTCGTTGAAATCGAGCGGAAGCGTGCCGTCGGAATTATCGAGCACGAGGTCAACCTCTGCCAGGCCCACGGCCTGACGGGCCGAAGACCCCGCGAAGATGACATCTTCCATCGCCTGCCCACGCAGCTGTTTTGCGCTCTGTTCTCCCAAGACCCAGAGCACGGCGTCGGAAATATTCGATTTGCCCGATCCGTTAGGCCCGACAACGACGGTCATGCCCGGCTCGAGCGATAGCACCGCTCGGTCGGCAAACGATTTAAAGCCCTTCAGAACAAGTGATTTGAGGTACACAAATCCCCTTGAAATAACGCCATTACCTAGTCAAACTCAAAGATAGAATTCTACCACAGAGCGAGTAGTGAGCGCATGAGCACGGGCTGCCATCTGCCTGCTTATGAACAATTGCGAGCTGCAAGGAAGCGGAAATCCCCTACTCCGCCCCGAGCTTCTTGAGCGCGGCAGCGGCGGCATCTGCTTCTGCTTGCTTCTTCGAACGCCCGCTTCCCTCGCCGATGACCTCGCCATCGACTAGCGCCTCGGCAAAGAACGTGCGGTCATGCGGGGGACCTTCCTGGCCGATAATGCGGTAAGCGGGTGATTTGCGGCGCGCCTGAAGATATTCCTGCAAAGAAGATTTTGGGCTTTCCGGAATATTCGCAAGCTCGTGGCTAGCGTGCGGCAAGAGCGTACGCCCAATCCACGTCTTGGCCACGGTAAGACCCCCATCGAGATAGAGCGCGGCGACAATCGACTCGTATACATTCTCGAGCGCGGAATGCAGGCCGCGCTTGTCAGTTCCCGATTCGCTTTCGCCAAAAATAATGCAATCGGCTATGCCCATCTCGTAGGAAACCTTGGCAAGCGTCGCTCCGGAAACCAGAGCCACCTTGATCCTCGTCAGGCCACCTTCGTCAAGGTCCTTAAACGATCTGAAAAGATGCTCCGCGACAATCGCGCCCAAGATGGAATCGCCGAGAAATTCCAGGCGTTCGTAATTATGCAGGGTCGTCTCCCTATCGAGCGCGGAAGGATGTGTGAGCGCCGCCTCGAGTAGCGGCTTATCGGTAAACTCATAGCCGAGAATCTTTTCTGCCCGGGCAACGATTTGCGGATGCTCTGGAATGAACTCGGGATGCGCCTCGTCCATGGCTACTCGCCCGCTTCGTCACCGAGCGCGGCTGCCGATTCGATGGCCGCCGTGAGCTTGCCAGGCATATCCTGCTCTATCGCGGCCGCAGTCGCGAGCACGCCGCTGCATATGGCATGTGCATCGCTCGAACCGTGACCAATCAAGCATACGCCCTTCACGCCTAGCAGCTGCGCACCGCCGTATTCGTCGGCCGACACTTTCTTCTTGAATTCCGAAAGTGCATCCTTGATGAGCAGGCCGCCGACCTTGGCTTTCGTTGAAGAGTAAATCGCTTCTTTGATTCCCTGGAGCATCGCCATGCCAACGCCCTCGTAGACCTTGAGCGCCACGTTGCCGGTAAAGCCGTCGGTCACGATGACGTCGAAACCGCCCATGGCCAAGCTACGCCCCTCGGCATTGCCGATGAAGTTGGGGACCTGCTCTTTCATGAGCGCATGGCATTCCTGGGCAAACTTAGAGCCCTTGGTCTCTTCTTCGCCAATGTTGAGAAGCCCAACCGTGGGATTATCGACACCAAGCGCGACCTGCGCGTACACGCGCCCCATCTGGCCGAACTGCACGAGATACTCGGGCTTGCAATCTGCATTGGCGCCCATGTCCGTGAAGATCAATCGCGAGTTGGGTGCAGGCACCACGCTCGCGATTGCAGGGCGTTTGACACCCTTGATGCGTCCGATGACAAGCGTTGCCGCCGCCATGCATGCGCCTGTGGAACCTGCAGAGAAAAAGCCCTGTGCCCTGCCTTCTTTGACAAGACGGCAGCCCACGACAATCGAGGAATCCTTCTTGCGCCGCACAGCGTTTGCTGGATGCTCTCCCATCTCGATGACTTCTGTCGTGGGGACAGCCTCCACACGGTCATGTGCATCGGCAAAGGAAACGACCAGCTCTTCTGGACCCGTCAGGATGACATGAATCGACGCATCTTGCTTGAGCGCTTCTGCCACGCCCTCGAGAACGACATCGGGTGCGTTGTCCCCACCAAGGGCATCTACAACAACTGTGATCTCACTCATGGACATTTCACCTCTTTGCGAATCGTCCAGATGCCGACCCAACTAACCGCACCGCAGGTGCGCCGGCATCTAATCGATACTTCCTGCGCTAATAAAAATCCTGCAAACAGATAATCCGTTTGCAGGATTTCATCATCTCTCGTGAAAAAGGAGATTACTCCTCGACGACCAGGACCTCACGGTCTTTGTAATAACCGCAAGTCGGGCACACGGTATGTGGGCGCTTCACTTCGCCGCACTGCGGGCAAATGGAGCGTGCAACTGTCTTGCACGTGTCGTTGGAGGAACGACGGGAATGGGTCTTCATCCTGCCGGTTTTACGCTTGGGTACTGCCATCTCGATTTACCTTTCCTACAAGCACATTCACACTCGAACGCGCTGAATAAACTTCGAACACGCGAAAAGTAAATATATCACGCTTGGGCCTAGACGTGAAGAGAAAAATCGAATTTTGTTATTAGACTTGTCATGGCTCGCTGATATCTATCAGGCAGCTTGTGTCATCGCCTTGCATATAGAAGAACACCGTATAGAAATACGCCATCATCTCTGCAAAGGAATCGAAGAACATGGGAGTGCCCAGATACCCCCCGCACCCGCACTGCGGAAGCGTTCGAACAATCGCATCTGGATGATTGGGCAGCGTGTGAGTCACCTTATCCCAGCGGCTATAGCGCCGATAATTTCCCGCAGGCTGACGAATGGTGACCTGGCCAGTCGCATCAGATGTCTCACCGATGAAGCGAACAAGCGGGTACGCCTTCTCGACAGCTGGCGCATCGTGGCCTGCATCATCGAGCTTCGCCTCATCTGCGTTTTGCACCGCATAGACATTGAGATCTGATTCGTCTATGAATGCGACGATATTCAAACGATCTGCACGCGTATCGCCTTGAGCGCGTTGGGCGATATAGCGGCCAGCAGGACCATTGGCATTGGATACGAGCACTGTCTCCGTGCCATCAAATAGTGGAATGCAGGCCAGCGGAGCAACTTCCATAGTACTTCCTTCAAGCAAAACACGATAATCACCTAACTATGATAACGTAGATTGAAAAAGCGTAGGGGGCGTTCTTCAGCCCGCCCGATAAGTCGGCATGGAAAGGGCGGCCGTCATGTTTCGAGAGATGAGGCGCAAGCGCCAAAAGCTCAGCGACGAGCAAACCGAAGCAGTATTCGAACATGCAACGCACGGTGTTCTCTCGCTCATAGGCGATGACGGCTATCCTTACGGCGTGCCAGTCAGCTATGTGTACGCGAACAAAGCGATATACATTCACAGCGCCTTGGAAGGCCACAAGATCGATGCGGTCCGAGCCTGTGACAAGGTTTCGTTCACCGTTGTCGATACAGACGACGTTGTCGCAGACGAGTACACCACCTACTTTCGCAGCGCCATCGCGTTTGGCAGGGCGCGCATTCTCGAAGACAAAAACGAGAAGATGCAAGCGCTGCGCTTACTGGGAGATCACTATAATCCAGGACATGACGAAGCGCTCGAAGCAGAGATCTCCAAAGGCTTCGAAAGGCTGCATATGATCGAGATAGAAATAGAGCACATGAGCGGAAAACAGGCTATCGAGCTCCTTCGCTCATGAATCAAAAATAATAATTCCCATATATCTTAGTCATAATTAGCTCTAAAGACGTAATTTATCGCTATTTTTGCATCACTTTCTCACCGTTTCGTATCTGAATACATTTGAGCAAGATAATTCGCATTTTGTTGTGCTACTATGCGTAAATAGCATATCTGGTACCAAATCAGGAATGCAGCCCAAAATGTAGAAGCTGATAGGTAAAGGAGTCCCAGTATGGACGATGCAGGAATCGAGGAATTGCTCGACGAACTTGCTGAGCGTATCGAGCAGTCGAAACCTGTCCTGGGCAACAGCCAGAAGCGTCAGGTTGAAATTGGTCCGATTTTCGAGATTCTCGACGAGATTCGCGACATCTTCCCCGAAGAGTTGCGTCAGGCGCGCATCATCGTGCGTGACCGCCAGGGAATGATTGAAGCAGCAGAAATCGACGCGAACCGCATCCTCGAGGATGCCGAGCGTCAGGCAGAGCATCTTGCCGGCGAGCAAGAAGTCGTTCGTCTTGCAGAGCAGCGTGCTCAAGAAGTTCTTGACGACGCCATGGCTCGCGAGCGCGAAATGCGCGTGGGCGCAGAAGACTACGCCGACCAGATTTTTGCAAACGTGGAGACCAACCTCGACAATTTGCTCAAGAATGTCACGCGCTGCCGCCAGCGTCTGAACAGCGGGATGACCGACTAAGTGATCTGTTCATTGCTTGACGGCTCGGCGCTTTAGAGAAAGGTCGAGCAATGGATGAGTTCATTGTCGCTGCCTACCCGCAGCTGTCCGAACCTGCCTCCACCAAGGTCCTCGAGGGGACCTTGGCCTGGGGGTATTTTGCCGTTGGTGCCATGCGCCTCGATACGCCCAACGGCATTGCATACCGTGTAGAGCTTACCAATACCGGCGAAGGCATCGTGTTGAGCGGCACGGCGAGCTGCACGGCAACAACCGAATGCACGCGCTGCCTCAAACCCACGAACATAGATATCGAGGGACAGGTCGAGGGGTATTTTCTCCTACAGCCTGCAGAAGAGCTCGAAGGATACGAACGAGACGAATTCGAGTGCGTGGACGCAGACGGCAACTTCGACATCGCCCCTGCGATTCATGCAGCGCTTGTATATGCGACACCTTATGTGATCTTATGCAAGGACGACTGCGCGGGGCTTTGCCCCAAGTGCGGAGCAGATCTCAACGAGGGCCCCTGCGAGTGCGACCTTGCAGACGAGGACGACTCCGATAATCCGTTTGCAGTGCTCAAAAATCTGAAGTTCGACAACGAGTAGCTCGGGGGCGTTCGTGGGTTATAAAACATACACGTGCCCCTTTGCACGCCAGTGCGGAGGATGCGAATGGCTGGCCGTTCCCTACCCCATTCAGCTCGAGCGTAAAAGCGACATGCTCAACAGCCTTTTCGAGCAGCTTGGCATTGAGTGCGAGCGCATCATCGGCATGGATGAGCCGGCTCATTACCGAGCGAAGATCTTGAGCCCGTTTGCCCCAGGCAAAAACGGGAAGCCCATTTGCGGCATGTACGCGCGGGGAACGCATGAAATCGTCGATACTTCCGCATGCCTGGTCGAGCACAAAGCTGGACGTCCCGTACTCAAGAGCATCGCCGAGCTCGCCCAGGGCTTTCACATCCCGGCTTACAACGAGAACACGGGCAGAGGGCTTTTGCGCCATGCGATTGTGCGCGTGAGCGCCTCGAGCGGTAAGATGATGGTGACGCTCGTGGTCAATCGTAAGGAATTCCCTCGCAAAAAGGCCTTTGTCCAAGCACTCAGAAACAGGCATCCCAAGATAGAAACCGTCATCTTCAACGTGAATACGCGGCAAACGAACGCCGTGATCGGCCCGCTTAACATGACCGCCTACGGTCAAGGATGGCTCGAGGACACTGCCTGCGGATGCACGTTCCGTATTCCCGCAGACGCCTTCTATCAGACAAATCCTTCGCAGATGGAAGTGCTCTACGAGCAAGCGGTAAAGATGGCGCAGCTGCAAGCGGGAATGAACGTGCTCGATGCGTACTGCGGAATCGGCACCATCGGCATCGTCGCCGCAAAGCGGGCAAAAGTGAAGCTTACAGGTGTTGAAAGCGTTGCGTCTGCGGCTGTTATCGCGCAGGAAAACGCACGCTTGAACCGCATCAAGCATGCCGAGTTCGTACAGGGAGATGCAGGGGATTATCTCGCGCAAAGCCCAGGCGGCTTCGACGTCGTGTTCATGGACCCGCCGCGCAGCGGCGCCACAGGGCAGTTCGTGCAAAGCCTGCTTGCTGCCGCACCCGAGCGCATCGTCTATATCAGCTGCAACCCCAAGACACAGGTCCGCGATACCGAGATGCTCAAGGGCGCGTACCGCGTCTCCCGACTTATCGGCGTCGACATGTTCCCCCACACCAAGCATGTGGAATCTATAGCCGTGCTAACGAGAGCAGGCGCCGAATAGGCGCCTGATCACGCTGGCAGAGCGCCTGTCTCGCGCACACGTAAAGCAGCAGCGACAAGGGAGGGCTGGCAAAAAGCCCCTATATGCACGGGTTATTGGCAGAAAAATCCCTACGTGCACGGGCGAGTGCCAGAAAAGCGCCTACGTGCACGTAGGGGAATTCCGACCACTCCAGGTTCGTCGCTACGCAAGGCCGTTGACGTGGCCCACGCTCACGGCATCGCGCGTGACGCGCGTGCCATCCGCAAAGACGCAATCGGGCATGAGCTCGAGCAGCGGCGTCACGACAAAGTCGCGCTCAAGCGCGAGCGGATGCGGCAGGCTGAGCACGGGATCATCGCTCACGACGCCTTCGTAATCCACTATGTCGAGGTCGAGCGTACGGGGGCCATTTGCAATGGTGCGCACGCGCCCTTCGCTATTTTCGATTACGTGCAGTTCATCGAGCAGCTCTTGCGCAGAAAGCGTCGTCTGGAGCACCACGATGGCATTGACGAACGTCGCCTGATCTTCCAGGTACGCAGGAGCGCTTTCCACATATGACGAGACCGCCCCAACCCATATATTTTCATTACGACGCAGGGCGGCAATCGCTGTATCGATATGGCCGCTCGCATTTCCCATATTCGAACCAAGCCCGATGATGGCACGTCGTGATTTCTGCAGCATATGGCGTGTGAGCTCGACATTGTGCACGCGAACAATGCGCGCGCCCTGCCCAACCATATAGGCGGCGCACAGCGCGGATGCTGTATCGCGCATGGCCGGTTCTTGGATTCCCGTCATAGCTCCGATGAAGCTCTTGCGGCTCACCGCACCCATAACGGGATACCCATGCCTCACAAGCGCGTTTGTGGATTGGACAAGCGCCTGATTATGACTCGTGAGTTTGCCAAAGCCTACACCAGCGTCGAGGCAGATACGCTCGGGCTCGACGCCCTCCGCCTCGAGCCGTCGAGCCAGACGCAAGAGCTCGCCTTCGACTTCGCCGTACGCGTCTTCGTAATACGGATCGTCTTGCATGGTCTTTGGCTGCCCGCGCATATGCATGACAACGAGCCCAACATCGCTTCGCGCCGCAAGTTCACGCATGCGGCGCGAGCGAAAACCCGTGATGTCGTTGATGATGCAAGCGCCGGCATCGACGCACTCTTCCGCTACAGATGCATGGCGCGTGTCTACGCTCACCGCAACGCCGGCTCGTGCCAGCTCCCGCACAACCGGAAGCACGCGTGAGATCTCCTCTGCCTCGGATACCTCGTCAGAGCCGGGGCGTGTCGACTCCCCGCCGACATCTATGATGTCCGCACCAGCGTTGAGCATGGCATGCGCATGGGCGAGCGCCGATTCCACATCTGCATGTGTGCCGCCATCGCTAAACGAATCGGGCGTCACATTGAGTATCCCCATGATAAAAGGGCTCGAAAGGTCAAATTCGAATGTCTCGCAATGCCAGGTGCTTGCCGCTGCCATGCGCTAGCGTCCCTGCAAAATGAGGCCGAGCGCCTCGGCTCGCGTCTCTGCCGAAGAACGGAACATGCCCCGCACCGCAGAGGTGGTGGTCTTGGAGCCAGGCTTCTTCACGCCGCGCATGCTCATACACAGGTGCTCGCATTCCATGACGACCAGTACTCCTTCTGGCTCAAGCTCATGTACCAGCGTATCGGCGACCTGGGAGGTGAGCCGCTCCTGCACTTGCGGGCGGTGCGCAAACAACTCGACCAAACGCGCGAGCTTGGAGATGCCGCAGATATACCCTGCTGGGTTAGGAAGATAGGCGACGTGCGCCACCCCATAGAACGGCACCAGATGATGCTCGCAAAGGGAATACACGGGAATATCATGCACGATAACCATCTCCTGATGGCCCTCGTTGAATTTCTTCTCGAATAGATACGCCGGGTCTTGTCCAAGCCCAGAGAGTATCTCCTGGTACATGCGCGCAACACGCGCAGGAGTTTCCAGCAGTCCTTCCCTATCGGGGTCTTCTCCAACACCTTCCAAGATGAGACGAACACCCTGTTCAATCTTTGCCTGATCCATGCGCACTCCTCAAGTCTCTGAACCGCACCCCATGCAGCCACGATAAAACCGTGTATGGATGCAGCTTACCCTTCCTCTTTCGGCAACGCCTGTTCGCCTTCTGCCGGCGCATTCTGCTCATGTGCATGCGAAGCTATCTGAGCTTCCCCATGCGCGTCACCTGCTTCGGCGGATTCTGCAGTCTGTGGAACCTGCTGCGCAGAAACCTCGGCCTGCTCGCCAGAAGCTTGCTCTTCAGACTCGGGCTGCTGTTCGCCGGAAAGCTGCTTGTGAGCAGCTTCTTCAAGTTTCTTCTTGTCCTCTTGGGCCTCCTTGGGATGCTCACGCTCCCAAGCGAGGTATTCCTCCCACTTGTTGTTGAGCAGAGCATCGACTGCCTTGCCCTCGACCGTCTCGCGCTCGAGAAGCACGCTTGCCATCAGATCGAGCTGCTCGCGATGCTCGGTCAAGATGCGATAGGCCGTATCGTGCGCTTCTGTCATGATGCGTGCGACTTCCTGGTCGATTACGCGTGCCGTCTCGTCAGAATAATCCGGCGTCGAGGCAAAATCGCGGCCTAGGAACACATTTTGCTCCTGCTCGCCATACACCTGATGCCCAAGCACATCGCTCATGCCATAGCGCGTCACCATGGCTTTGGCGGTCTTCGTGGCACGCTCGAGGTCGTTCGAGGCGCCCGTCGTCACATCGCCATCGTTCACAATCTCTTCGGCCGTGCGGCCGCCCAAAAACATGGCGAGGTTGTCTTTCATCTCGAGCTTGGACTGCAAGAAGCGGTCCTCGCTGGGAATGGAAAGCGTGTAGCCGAGGGCCTGGCCACGGGCGATAATCGAAATCTTGTGAATCGGGTCTGCATGCTCGAGGATATGTCCGACGAGCGCGTGACCGGACTCGTGGTATGCGATGGTGCGCTTTTCCTTGTCGGTCATAATGCGGCCCTTGCGCTCCGGACCGGCGATGACGCGCTCCATCGACTCGATAATCTCATCGTTCGTGATGATGGTTTTGTTGCGACGGGCAGCAAGCAGCGCAGATTCATTGAGCAAATTTGCCAGGTCTGCACCAGTAAACCCGCTGGTAAGCGAAGCGAGGCTTGCAAGATCGACGTCATCTGCCATCGGCTTGCCCTCGCAGTGGACCCTAAGGATTTGCTCGCGGCCCTTCAAATCTGGCCGGTCGACGACGATTTGCCTGTCAAAACGGCCTGGACGCAGCAACGCTGGATCGAGAATGTCCGCACGGTTCGTCGCCGCAATCATGATGACGGAATCGTTCGCCTCGAATCCATCCATCTCGACGAGCAACTGGTTGAGCGTCTGCTCGCGTTCGTCGTGGCCGCCGCCCAAGCCAGCGCCACGCTGACGACCAACGGCGTCGATCTCGTCGATGAAGATGATAGCAGGAGCATTCTCTTTTGCCTGCGCAAACAGGTCGCGTACGCGCGATGCGCCCACGCCCACGAACATCTCGACAAAGTCGGAGCCTGAGATGGAAAGGAAGGGCACGCCCGCCTCGCCGGCAACCGCACGCGCAAGCAGCGTCTTGCCGGTGCCCGGAGGCCCGACAAGCAGAACGCCGCGCGGAATCTTTGCGCCCATCGCCTGGTACTTGGCCGGATTCGAGAGAAAGTCCTTGATTTCCTGCAGCTCCTCGACCGCCTCATCGATACCCGCGACATCGGAGAACATGACCTTTGGCGTGTCTTCGGATACTTTCTTGGCCTTTGTCTTGCCAAACTGCATCTGCTTGTTGTTGACGCCGTTCATTTGCGAGAAGAAGAAGAACATGAGTCCGAAAATCAGGATGAGCGGCAAGAACGTGGTGAGCAGCGTCGTAATCCATGTCGATGTAGTCACATCTTCCGTATATTTCACATCTGGATGAGCGGCCATGAGCTCTTGCAGGGAATCGTCGCCGGTATACGTCGACTTGAAATCCGTCGTCGTGCCCGCCTCACGCGCTGCATCATCGCGGTAATACTTGCCCTCGAGATTCGCCGATGCTGCGTGATAGACGACCTCCGTCACACGGTCTGCCTTGACAGCGCTCACGAACTCGCTCGTCGGAATCTCGTCAACCGCGTTCTTGTT
>CACZSV010000041.1 GCA_902783925.1 uncultured Coriobacteriaceae bacterium | reverse complement strand
AGTCGTAATCGACATCCCACGGACCTTCGACAGGCGGCCAAGCTGGGTCGGCCATCTTGGCAGGGCGTACCTCTTCGATGGCAGGCGCCTCGCGGCCATCGCGCACATGTGTGCAATCAGTCTTATCCTGGATCTCATCGGGCACATGATGATACGGCCCGAAGATCTTGCGATACAGCTTTACGTGCTTGTGAACGGGCATCGTGCCCTCGGCACATTTCTTGGTGTATTCCATCTGCCAGCGCTGCATAGCGGTACCGCATTGCAGGATGGCCCTCTTCAGCGCAAAGCGAGTGACAGCGTCCTTGGTACCATAGTATTTCCAGTGGCAGATAAAGCGTGTACGCCCACCCTTCAGCGGAATGAAATACCAGCCCCAGATGAAGTTCATGTCATCAACCGTTCCGCCGGCAATGGCATAGGCACCACGTGCCCGAGGCGGATGCTTCACGTCGGAGAAGCTCAGGATGTACTTGTCTGCAACAACGTCAGCAGCCTCGCACCCCATACCGCTTCGATCCCATTCCATAAAATCACCAGGCATAAACGAATCTGGCATCTGCCATTCTTCGCAGATCTCATAGCGATTGAAGATGGACATGCGGCCAAAAACGCGCTCGAGCACCTCGGAGCTCAGCGAACCGGACTTCGTGCCACCCCACTGATAAATCCAGGGATACACTTTCTCGACTGGCGCATTGATGGTGATAGCCGAGGTCACCGTCTCGACGAGATCCTGATCGAAGCGCTCCATCAACTCATCGCCGGGATAGGTCAGTGCCTGCTCGGCTGGGGTCGCATAATACTTCTTGCCCCACTCGTAGACCGCCTGGCATCCACCGATGACAGCACCCGCAGCCGCGCCTGCGACGCCGACCACCGTCCCGGCCGTCTTCACGACGCCCAAAACACCTGATTTAGCCATGTTCCATCCTTTCTTCTCGACCTTTTCGTGCACCAAAATGCATGTGTTCCTGCATAGGATACTACCGTTTCGTCGCATTTTTTAGGGTTAATGAGAGCACTACTACACTTCCAGTAAAGCTCTGCAACAAAGAGATCAGAGTAGCCTTATGGCCTACCGAAATCGGGAGTAAAGCCCGCGGCGTCATCTGCCTCGAGAGGCTTGGAGAAATAGTAGCCCTGAATGGCATCGCAGCCATACTGCATAAGTAAATCAACCTGCCATTTTTCTTCCACACCTTCGGCAATAATCGACTTTCCGAGATCGTGTGTGAGACGGACAAGGTTGTGCACGAAGTCATTGCTTCTCGCCATGTCGTTCGTTGCGCCCTCGTGCATAAGAAACGCGTCGATTATTGACTTATCGAGCTTGATAGCATCAACGGGAATATATGCAAGGTAATTGAGAGATGAGTACCCCGTGCCAAAATCGTCCAAGAGAATTTGCACGCCCGCCTGTTGCAGGCCTGCGAAGAAGTTCTCTGTCACGACGTCTTCGCGCGCAAAGAGACGCTCGGTAATCTCAATCTTGATGAGGGATGAATCTATGTCGAACTTCTCGAGCAGCCCGAGCAGATAATCGACGTATCCCGCATCGCCTATCTGCATGCTGAAATAATTGATGGAAACGGGGTGCAGCTTAACTCCCGCATCGCGCCAGGCAGCCAGCTGCTTAACAACGAGCGTGGTCGTGATGCGCCCGATTTGGCGTATCAGGCCCTTAGACTCGGCGATGGGGATGAACTCGTCTGGCGTCGCTCCCCCGCCTATAATGCGCACAAGCGCTTCGTAGCCTGAAACCTCGCGTGTCGAGAGATCGACCTGAGGCTGATAGAGCATGTAAAACAGACGCTCCTCTATGGCACGCTCGACAATGTCTTGTACCTCGTTCATGCGCTCCAAGTGGATCTGCATGTTATCCGTATAAAAGCACGTCAGCCTGTTCTCGTCTTCACGGGCCTCCTCGAGCGCTATTCCGCAGTTGCGGATAATGCGCTCAGGTTCTTCTGCACCATCGGATGTCGCAGCGCTTATGCTCGACTGCAGGCGAATTATCTCGGTTCGTGTTTCACCGCCGCCGGTAACACCACTATCAAAAGAAACCGCAGTACGCGCGAGAGCCTCGAGCTCTTTGATTTGCGGCCCTTCACTCACCAGATGCCTGCCCTTGATAACAATGAGGAACACGCCCATGCCATATCGGTAGACGACTCGGTCCTCTTCTTTTTCTTCACAGAAGCGCTTTAAGCGGTTCGCCATCTCGACCATAACGGCGTCTCCTGCCCCGTGGCCGTAGGTTTCGTTGATGGTGTGTATGTTGTCGATACTCACAACAACCATCGTATACGGCCCTTTATCGCAAAGCTCGCTCTTGACGCGACGCAACGCACCATCGCGGCTCACGAGGCCCGTGAGCGAATCGTGCTCATAGGACTGCAGCAGTTTTTGCTGTGCTTCGATAAGCTCGATGTCTTTGCGGCGTATATCACGATTGCGCAGAGCCCGGTTGATCGCGAAGGCGGCGCCACCGATAACCACGATGACAAGCACGATCAATGTAATGAGCACGCGGACAGGGAGCCGATTAAACAGCGTCGCCATGTCGGTGCCTGGCGTCGTGTTTGCGGCGGCAATGGAGTCGAGCGTCGTGACGGCATTGGAGCTTGCCTTAGACAGAATTGCGCCGAGAATAGCGTTTTGCGGTGCTACAGCAGCACTGATCGGAAGGGTCGATTCCGTAATCGTGGTCATAACGAATGTGCCCGAACGATGCTGATTCAAGAGCCAGTTCGCACGAATCATACTCGTAATGACGGCATCTACTTCCCCATTTTGCAAAGCGCTATAGCATTCCTCCGGAGTAGTCTTGCCCTCGAGATAATATGGCTGCTTTTCATTTTGAAGATACGCCATGAAGGTCTCTTTATCCGAATTCAGCACCGCTGCTCGGATTGTCTGCAACGATTGCCCGCCATAGGTATCGTCGAGCGTGCCGGGCAAGGAGACCTGAGCGATGCTCTGCATGCTGTACGGACTCGTGAGCACGAGGCCATATTGACCCGCTGTTGTCGCATCGATAGTGGTCATTCCCAAAATATCTGCTTCGCCATTTGCGACCGCTTTGATAGCCGCTTCGAGATTTGGATACGCAATATACGTGAATTCGACATTGATATCATTGTCGGAAATCACCTCGGAAAGATAGCTGTAGTAGTCGTGAACGATGCCCGTTTTCGTGTTGCCCTTTGAGATACTGAACGGCGGGTCTTCTTCGAAGACGGCAACGGAGAGATTCCCGTTTGGTCTCGACCTCAAGAACCGCTTTTCTTCGGAGGTGAGCACCAGCGGGGCGACATGCTTTGCCGAGTACTTAGACTTCAGATTCTCGAAATACCTATTGTCCTCGTTTTCGATTCTGTTCATGGCCGAATCGACGAGATTACGCAGTTCCATTTGGCCCTTATTGAATGCAACGAAATAGTCGATTGCCTCGATTTTCAGAATTTCGCGACAGCCCGAAAGAACGGCATCGTTTACAAACGCGCCGTCGATTTCTGAAGCATAGAGGGCATCGACGAGTTCGGTCTCCCCCGAATACTCCTTCAGATCGAGAGAAATGCCGTTTTCTTCTGCCCACTCGCGTGCTTTTGGCACCATAATCGAGCCGGCGATAGCGCCGGTCTTCATAGACGCAATTTGGGAAACGTCACCATACTCAAACCTGTCATCACCGGGCTTTACCTTGAGGTTGAGCGTGCCAGCCCCAACTTTGCTTTCGGAGAAAAGGAATCTGGCTTCGCGGTTGTCCTGCTTCGATATGCCAACTGCCATTTCGACATCGCCGTTTTCCAAGGCGTGCAGCAAAAGGTCAAAATCGCTGTAAAACATGTATTCGACGTCAAACTGGGCATATTGCGAGACCTTGCTCAGGAATTCTGCATCGAAGCCTCGCAGGACCCCATCATCATCTCGCAAGGCATATCCGACTTGCTCGACAGTGCCCACTTTTACTATCCGTCGACCACCTTCGTCTGCATACGCACTCGTGTTAATCGGGACCACATTACTCGCAATGCATATGCACACGAGCATGATGAAGGCGGCTAAACACGCAGGGTAGAGCATATGTGTATGCGTCCTTGCCACTGCAGCCCTCGTCTTTCCCAAGCTCACATGTAATAGAATACCATGGAGTGCATATTAATCAAAAAAATGGCAAATTTTTTATTCTTCTTTACGAATAATAATGGTGCTTTTTTACTCCCTGTACGATGCGAACGTGTCTTCGAAAGGCAGACGCTGCAATTTGTAGATTTTGACATGGTATCTCGGCTATGATGAGCAGTGAATTCTCGGAAATGAAAGGGGCGCCCCATGACTGATCCCATCACCGATATTGAAAAAGAGCTGGAACGCGCCGAACGTGCTATGGACTCTGCTGAGGCATCCCTTGGCGCAGATCGACAGAGGATCACGCAGGCAGCCCAACTCGACGCCGCAGAAGCAGTTGCGATGACTGGCATCGCCATGGAATCCGACGAGGAGGCTGCCGAAGCATACCGTCTCTCAATTCTCGCGAGACGCAATGGAAAAAACGAAGAGGCGAAGCGCGCCGCGGCAAAAGAACGAAACGCTCGTAAAAAGGCAAAGGCTGACCACAAGGCTGCCACCAGGTCCGCCCGCAAAGCCTACAATGCCATTCGATTTTCTGACCCCAGCAGCCTGGGCTTTTTGCGTGTCATCCAAGTTCTGCTCGGATTAAATATTCTTGGCGCGTGCCTTGCACTTTCTCTCATCGCAAAGGGCTCGTTTGCGATGACCCCGCTGGATATTTGGAGCCTGATAGACGTCGTGCTCGACGGTGTCACATTCTGGCTCATCATGAAGCGGAAAGCGCTCACGCGCACATGGGTTATCACCGTAAGCTTGCTCAACATTGCTGCAGCCATCATCTTCGGTGTGATTATGGGCGGCCACAGCATTCTAGCAGTACTCCAGATGAGTACGCTTGACGTCTTCATGCTCCTGTACTTCATCTTCAGCAAGCGTGTTAAAGCGTCGCTCGTAAATCCATTCAACACCCGCGCGCTTAAAGATGATCTTGATGAAGACGAAAGCTTCTTCCAGCCCAAGACTTGGGCGTTTTGGCGCAATCTTCTCATCTATTTTGTCGTCTTCTCCATTGTGGGGCACTGGATGGAAGCAGGGGTTTGCCTGCTCATCAAATATGGCATCGTACCCGGAACGTACGACCCAACGAGTCAAATATGGAGCGATTGGCTCTACCCATTCCCCGTATACGGCATTGGATTCTGCGCGTGCGCGCTCTTGCTCTATCCGCTCAAGAACTTCCTGCAGCGCAAGATTCCAGGACCCATGATTACCTCGCTCATCATCAGTTTTCTAGTAAACGCACTCGTCTGCACCATCATCGAGTTCACGATGGGGATGCTCGTTAACGCGGATCTGCAGCTCTGGGACTATTCGAACATGTTCGGTAATTTCATGGGACAAGTCTGCTTGCAAAACGCGTTGTTCTTCGGTCTTGTCGCCACGCTCATGACCTGGGTTGTATACCCCGCGCTCGAAAAACTGTTCAGACGTTTACCGGTGGAAAGCATGACCGCATTGTTCGTGGTCGTCATGGTTGGTTTCGCGATATTGCTTGCGCTGTACTACATTTCACTGCCGCAAACTGTGATGCTGTAATTCCGTGAGCGTAATCAGCACACAAGACGAACTGATCGGATGGGCGCCTAAGACCGTTCGCTTCTGGCGTGTCATGGCCGTCGCCTTCTGCGCGTTTTCCATTCTGGGACACTGGATGGAAATTCCCTACTGCCTGTTTATGGATTGGGCATTTGGCATCGTAGAAGACGACTCGCTCGTCTTTGCCGACCCGATGTATCCGTTCTGTGTGTACGGATTTGCGGCCGTCGGTGCGGCACTTGTGCTCGTGCCGTACCGTAAATTCCTTGTGACACACCGGTCGAGCATCGCACGCGCCGTCATTGAGTTCTTCATTGTTGCCGTGCTCGTCAGCATGTTGGGAGAACTCATCATGGGCCTGCTGCTCAATCAGCCAGACCCCATCACAGGCGAATATCCACTGTGGGACAACTCGTATTTGCCCGGAAATATTCTGAAGCAAGCGTGGCTCGTGAACGACATCTTGCTCGGAGCCGTCATCACTCTGTATGTATGGGTGCTCTACCCGATTACCGTCAAAGTCGTCAACGCCATACCGGAGCGCTGGGGTTGGCCTGTCACCATCATCGTGGTTGTCTCGTTTGCGGTGCTGTGCTTTTTCAAGTTCCAGAATTGAGATTTCAACACGGGGTAGCTGCACGAGCGGTGCGATCTGCAGACCAGGCACCGCGGAAAATGTCAAAGCAGGCGATTTTTGAGAACCCTCGTCTCTTGTAGCGCTTTTGTGTTAGTATACGTTCTCGCGTATCGAGCGCATGCGGGCGTGGCGGAATGGCAGACGCGCATGGTTCAGGTCCATGTGGGCATTAGCCCGTGGAGGTTCAACTCCTCTCGCCCGCACCAGAAAAATCTTGACGGCCCAATCGGGCCGTTTTCTTTTGCAGCGAGTTATATTATGGGTTATAGGACAAAAGTTCAGTAATGCGGTCTTCGCGTTGTGCATAAAATTCGGGTTATAGGACAAAACGTGTTGGTGATTTTACCCATCTCCCCAGTTCAACCCTTGCAAATGCTCCTATTTAGTTGAGCGCCTCCAACTAGGAGGGTGGACAAAACGTGTTGGTAAATCAAGTCGTCGTCGCAGGTCAAACCTTGTAAAAATGCCAATCTAGTTGCTCGTGATGCAACCGGGTGAAACGAGCGGCGAATGAGTAGGCAGAAGTGCCCCGTCTGCGGCGGGGACATGATCAAGTACGGCAAGACGAAGGCGGGCTCGCAAAGATGGCAGTGCCCGAAATGCAAGGCGACGTCGACGAGGAGAATCGACAATGCGGCTAAGCTGCTGGCGGCCTTCCTCGGATGGCTGCTCTCGGGCCGGCGGCAGGCCGACATGCCCGGCGGCGGCCGCACCTTCAGGCGCAAGTGCGCCAGGTTCTGGGAGATCTGGCCCATAGCGCCAATAACAGGCGAAGTGCACCGCGTCGTGTTCGTCGACGGCATCTACCTCGCGCGCAACGTCGTGGTCCTGATCGCAACCACGGAGGAGTTCGTCATCGGCTGGCACATGGCCCGGTCCGAGAACTCGCGGTCGTGGGGAGCCCTCATGGCCAAGATACCCCCGCCCGACGTCGTGGTGACCGACGGCGGCAGCGGCTTCGAGAAGGCCAGGAAGAAGAACTGGCCGGGCACTCGCGTCCAGAGGTGCGTCTTCCACGCCTTCAACCAGGTCAAGAAGCAGACCACGACCAGGCCGAAGCTGCAGGCCGGCGTCGAGCTGTACGGGCTGGCCAAAGAGCTGCTGCACGCGAAGACCGTCGAGTCGGCCACCGCCTGGCTGCAGGCGTTCAACGACTGGTGCGGACGCTGGGAGGGGTTCCTCGCGGAGAGGACGCTCAACGAGGAGACCGGCAAGATGGGCTGGACCCACGAGAGGCTGGTGACCGCCAGGAACGGATTGATCACGCTGATCAAGAGGGGGCACCTGTTCACCTTCCTCGATCCCGCCCTGACCGCAGACGGCCCGCTTCCGTCCACCAACAACAAGCTCGAGGGAGGGGTCAACGCGCAACTGCGCGACATGCTGAGAAAGCACCGGGGGCTCAGCCTCATGCGCCGCGCCAAGGCGGTTTTCTGGTGGTGCTACATGCACACCGAATGCCCGCTCGGAGCCGCCGGCATCCTCGCAACCATGCCGACCGACGAGGACATCGCCGAGCTTTACCGCCAGACGGTCTACGAGCCCCAGAAGCGTGATGGGCCTGCCGAATGGGGGGACGGGCTGGTCTGGTCTGAGCTAAGGCATGCACTTCCATGGCGAGTCGAATGGGAATAAACTTACCAACACGTTTTGTCCTTTAACCCGTAAGAGCTGAACAGCACGCTTGTATTGCTCTCGTCCGTCGCGTTACAATCCTATTCGAAAAAATTTTTGAATCTGAAAGTTTTTCGAATAGAAAGGCTTCGCGATGATCCCCCGGCCCGTGTACCTTGGCAAGCTCATTGCGCAGAAAGACAAAGACCTTGTGAAGGTCGTCACCGGAATTAGGCGCTGCGGCAAGTCGGTGCTGCTCATGGACCTGTTCGCCAGCTGGCTCGAAGAGCAGGGAATTGAGAACGACAGGATTGTCATGGTCGATCTCGAGCTGAAGGACAACGAGAGCTTGCGCGACGCCGACGCGTTGTACGAGCACGTTTGCGAGCGCATCGGTCGCGATGGGCCGTATTACGTGATGATAGACGAGGTGCAACTTGCCGAGGGCTTCGTAGATGTCGTGAACAGCTTGAACAAGAAGGGATGCGACGTATACGT
>CACZSV010000040.1 GCA_902783925.1 uncultured Coriobacteriaceae bacterium | reverse complement strand
GGGGCGGCCTGGAAATACATCTTGCAAGCTTTCGGCCAGCACACGTGCTCCTTGCGGGTTGTGGCCGCCATCGATGATTATTGGAACAGGCGTCGTCTCGTAGAGTTCGAAGCGTCCAGGCCAGCTTGTTCCGGCTATTCCTCTGTCTATGGCATCTTCTGGAATATTCCAGCCTCGCCTCTGCAGAGCGCGAATAGCCTCGATAGCCACACTCGCGTTCATCGGCTGGTACGTGCCAAGAAGCTTCGTCTCGTATCTGTGTCCGTAATATGTAAACCTGCGAAGCCCATCTGCGCCGACGGGGCCTATTTCGAGCTTGTCGAAATCAGCACGCGCGCCCTCGATATCGACGCAGTCTTGTGGATATAGCACGACACTGGCACCGGGCTTGACGATTCCGAGCTTTTCGCTGGCGATTTTCTCGATCGTGTCTCCGAGGAGATCTGTATGGTCAAGAGCTATGCGCGTGATGACGCAGAGCTCGGGGTTCTCGATGATGTTCGTCGAATCGAGCCTGCCGCCTAGCCCGACTTCGCATACGACGATATCGCATGTGCTGCGAGCGAAGTATTCAAAGGCGACGGCTGTCATGAGTTCGAATTCGGTCGGATGCTCGCCTGTCGCTTTCTCGATGGCCTCTGCATGCTCGCGAACGAAGAGCGTGACGTCTTGCAGCTCGTCTTTTGGGATGTTCACGCCGTTTATACGAATGCGCTCTTCGAACTCAATGATATAAGGGCTTGTGAATAGGCCGCAGCGATAGCCGGCTTCCTGCAGGATGCGTGCAATATATGCGCAGGTCGATCCTTTGCCGTTCGTTCCCGCTACATGGACGAACTTGAGCTTGTCCTGTGGTCGTCCCATGCGCTCGAGCAGCGCCTCGATTCGGTCTAGCCCCATACGCACGTTTTGCCAGCGGGGTTCGTTGATATAGGCAACGGCATCAAACTGCATTACGCCTCCAGTGTTTTCACTAGATTGGGATCGTATGCATCGATGCCCGTTTGTGCAAATGAGGTGCCATTATAAAGTGCAAATGCCATGGTGAGCATGGGTATGAGGCAGACGGCGCCCGTTCCCTCGCCAAGGCGCAGCTGGGCTTGAATGGGGGCGGAAAGGCCGATTTCCCGCATTATAGATTGCGTGGCTGGTTCGGCTGACATATGCGAGGCGAGCATACTAACTGTCGACTGAGGTATCAGGCGCTTGGCGATGAGCGCTGAAAGAGCGCTGATAAAACCGTCTATGATAATGGGGACACGGTGAATTGCACCGCCGATGAAAAGCCCCGTGAGCCCCGCGATATCGAAACCGCCGAGCTTCGAAAGGACGTCGAGCGGGTTGTCAGGATTGGGATGGTTGATCTCGATTGCATCTTCAATTGCCGCGATCTTTCTCAACAGCCCGTCATCGGAAAGCCCGGCTCCGCGTCCAGTCACCTCCTTCGCCGGCATGTCGAGCAAGACAGATGCGAGAGCAGAGGAGGTTGTCGTGTTTCCAATTCCCATCTCTCCGCTCGCGATTATGTCGTATCCCTCGCCTTTGAGCTCTTCGACGAGCTCGATGCCGGTCTGTATGGCGCGCAGGGCCTGTTCTTGCGACATGGCCGGTCCTTGCGTGATGTCGGCCGTGCCACGCGCAATAGCGCGATTACGTATCACGGAGCTTTCGGCGGGAGTTACCATTCCCATATCGACGCCGATCACATCGATTCCCGCCGTCTTTGCCATCGTGCAGACGGACGACTCGTTACGGGCGATATTGTTTGCGACTGCACAGGTCACCTCTTGTCCGCACTGGGAGATTCCCTGTGCAACGACGCCGTTGTCCGCGCAGAGGATGATGGCTGCGGGCTTGGCAAGCGAAAAGTCTTCTGATCCTACGAGCGCGGCTATACGCACGATATCGTCTTCGAGCATACCGAGGCTTCCGATGGGCTTGGCAACAGCATTCCATTTTTCAATTGCCGCTTTGCGCGCGATAGTGCTTGCCGGCTCGATTCGGCAAGCGAGCTCTTGAAGCGCCTCGTTGGGCACGGTTGTGATCATTTGCTACTCTCTTTCGTTATTCGACGCTTGATAGAGTAGCGCATTTACGATAGAAGCGGCTATATTGCTGCCGCCTTTACGTCCACGTGCGACAATATGCGGCACGTCAAGCGAGCAGATGAGCTCTTTGGATTCGACGACGTTCACAAACCCGACGGGGACGCCAATGATGAGCTCGGGCGTGGTGATTTCGCCTGCTTCTATGAGTTCATACAGGCGTATAAGCGCCGTTGGTGCGTTGCCGATTGCGTAGATGAGCGGTTTGGCAAGGCTGGCGGCATGTTCCATCGAGACCGCTGAGCGCGTCACGCCACGTGTCTTTGCCTCAGCGGCGACCGACGGGTCGGCTATGAAGTTGAGAACCTCTCCACCAAAGCGCGAAAGGACGCGCTTGTTGATTCCCGAATATGCCATCATCGTGTCCGTGACGATGGAGCATCCATGGCGCAGCGCTTCGATTCCTCGTGTTGTGGCATGTTCGGAGAAGACGAGATTTTCCGCGTAATCGAAATCCGCGCTCGTGTGGATAACCCGTTTGATTACAAGCTCGTTTTCCTGGTCGAACTGGCGGTCTCCGAGCTCGCGCGTGATGATCTCGAAG
>CACZSV010000039.1 GCA_902783925.1 uncultured Coriobacteriaceae bacterium | reverse complement strand
TAATCGCGAGATACGAATGGGCGCGGCGATTCGGTACGTATCGTGTGTGACCTATGGAGAAGAGCTCTTCTTTCTCGAGCTTCGCTGCCTATGCTCTGAAGAAATACAAGACGATTTCGATATTGTCGTGAAAGGAGAGCACGGTAAGCGTCCCGACTTGATACGGCGTTCGTGCGTTGAGATAGAACCCCCCAAAGGCGACGACCAAAATAAGTCGTGGTTCGAAACACAATTCGTCGTGGCGCTTCCCTCTGGTTTTGGCACCCTCTATGTCGATTGCAGGCAGGTATCGACAGGGCACGTGCTGGTGCATTCGCGTGCTGACAAGAGCTTGTGGAGCAATAGGCTCATCGCTGACTACTATGCAAGGATACGAAATCCCCTTGTCGATGACCGATACGAAAGCTGGCTCGAACGCCAGCGCCCCAACGCGGAACAGATTGCAAAGCAGGCGGGTGTGCACTTCGATTTCATGCCGCTTGTCAGCCTCGTTTCACCGGTGTATTGCACAGATCCGGAGCACTTGAAAACCATGATAGATTCGGTGCTCGCGCAGTCGTACGGGAATTGGGAGCTTGTCATTGTGAATGCGAGTCCCGACGACGAAGGCGTGTGCAAAACGCTGGCCTTATTTGATGACAAACGCATCAAGGTTGTCGAGCATGCTGAAAATGACGGCATCAACGGCAATACCAATTGCGGTATTGCCGCCAGTGCCGGCGACTATATTGGTTTTATCGATCACGATGACTTTATCGAGCCAAATCTGCTCTACGAGTATGTAAAGGCAATCAACGAGCAGGGCAAACCTGGTTTGCTGTACTGCGACGAAGACAGCTATGGTAAGGATCGCGGCTATATGCTTGCCCTTTTCAAGCCCGATGCGAATATCGATTTGCTGTATTCGAATAATTACGTTGTTCATCTCTTGATGGTGAGCCGGCAGGTAATCGAGAAAACCGAACGATCGGGATCCCAATTCAACGGAGCACAAGACTACGATCTGACCTTGCAGGCGTTTCATATGGGCGAGAAAATCGTCCACATTCCAAAACCGCTTTACCACTGGCGCGTCCATGAGCTATCGACCAATGATGGCAATACAGATGCCAAGCCATATACGAACACGACCGGCGCCAATGCGCTTACCGAAAACATTTGCCGGCGCAAGCTGGATGCAGAGGTGCAAAAGACAGATGTGCCCTTTGCGTATCGCTGCACGTTCAGGTCGAAGTATTCCAAAAAGGATGTGTCGGTTATTGTCGATGCGGGCTCAATGCCTGCGATAACCGAAAGAAACAGGCGAGCGCGCGAAGCGCAAGGCCGCCTCATTCTGTTTGCCTCGCCGAGCACGAAGATTATTGGCGGCGAGGCCATCGATGTTCTTACAGGGTATTTTGCACGCGCCGAGGTCGGCGTTCTTGCGCCCCGCCTGGTGAATCCAGACGGACTCGTGGCGCAGACCGGTCTTGTGCTCAGAAAAGACGCAGGCGTGACCTGTATGGGTCAAGGGATGCCTGCAGAAGACGGGGGATACCTGGGTCGTTTTCATCGCCCATGCAATTTCACCGCTGTTTCCGGTGATTGCTGCATGGTGCGCCGTGATGAGTTTCTGGAGCTCGGCGGGTATTGCGAAGAGTTCAAGACCTTGCTCTATGCAAACGTCGACCTGTGCATGCGGCTTAATGCCGGCGGAAAACATACGGTTTATACGCCGTTTGCGACATTCGAACATGTGCAACAGCTTTTTGAGCCCGTGGGAGAGCGTATTGCCTGGCACAAGCAAGCTCTCGAGCATGATAAGGCGCTCCTGCGCGAGCGCCACCCCGACGCTGTTGGTAAACCAGACCCGCTATTCAACCAGAATCTCGATGAGGTGAATCCGTATTTCGTTCTCGCGCACTGAGCTTACTCGATGCCGAGGTAGCGTTTCCAGAACGCTACAGAGGTGAGCGTTTCACGTGCCGCCTCGTATTCCTTTTTCAGGCGGTCCTTGTTTGTTCTGTACTCGAGCATGTCGCGGTGGAAACGATCCTGCAGCTGTTTGAATTTCTCGCGGTCGATCTTTCGGATAATGCCCTTTTTGCTCACGGGGTCGATGGCGATGAGGTATTCCTTTTTGCGGATACGGTCGACCGGATACAGCCATCCCGACGCGTTGATTATCCCCACGCTTCCCGGTTCGGTATAACCACTACGCGCGTGCTTGTGGCCATTTATGCTCATATTGTCTTCGAGTCGATTGCGAAATCCTCGATGGTCGACGTCGAAGTCGTCGTCGTCGAAGACGAGCGAGGAGACCTGGTCGAGATCGACGCCAAGTTCTAGCGCTTGTTCGCGCAGCTCTTCGAAATCGACGAGCTGCTCGGCCGATTTGAGATGCGAAAGATATGCGGCTTCTGCTGCGCCGGGTTCGGCGATGAAGCTCGGACCTTTGAGGAAGTCCTCGAATCCATCGAGTATGAGCCCGGCGTTTGTATAATTGAATTTCTTGAGCTCGAGCTCGAAGGCTCGCTTCATGTCTCCCATGAAATCGGACATGGGCGCCATGCCCGTCGTGAAACGCCCGATAAGCACATTACGCGTCATCTGGTAGCGCTCCACGGCTGCGTTGTAGCGCTTCTCGAAGGGAGAATGCCATACGCAGATGCCATTCATAGTCATGAGCTTTGCGCGTGCACGCAGGCTGTACTCAACGTCGTCGGTGCGTACGAAGACGGGCAGGGGCATGCCGTTTTTCTCGATGACATGCATGGGGATGGCGCAGTACCACCAGGCGGCGTAGGCCTGCGTTGCGCGGTCTGCCTTGTAGGGCTCATCCGGACTCGGTGCGAGGTACGCCTCATTTACTACGCAATCATGAAGCACGTCGACATACGCCTCGAGTTTTACGGGGAAATACTTGCCCTCGCTTGCCACGAAACCCACGTCCTCAAAGCGCAGGTTTGGAATATCGAGGTTCATCATGGCACCACTCAGGAACGCATCTCGATATTCATCGTTCACGATGCTAAGCAGGCTGAATGTTCGCAAGATGCTCTCGGGGGAGACGTTGACGTCGTCATCCATGAGTAGCACGTGTGTGGCCTTGGGCTCTTGTTCCATCGCTTCGATCATGCCGCGTGCAAACCCGCCGGCGCCACCGGCATTGGGGTTGGAATGCACGTGGATGTGGGGCTGTTCGATATTCCGCGCGTCAAGAGTTCGCCCGTTATCGATGACATGCAGGGTGAAGTGCTGCGCAATGGGTTCGTCAGTTTGGATGATGCGTTCTTTGATGAGCTCGATATTGGGGAGTATGTAGTCTTCGTTTTTGAACGTGGTCGTGCAGAGCGCGAGCTCCACCGTATTGATTTGTTCATCGTGGAGCTTCGTGTAATAGAAGCTATTGCGAATGAAGACTTCTCCTTGAGTCTCGAGCATGAAGCCCACGAGCACGTCGTTGCTATGAACCAAGGGGATGTCAAGAACTGTCCAGGCATCGTTTGCGGGGATGTCACGTCGCGTGTTTTCCAGCTGCTCTGCGGTCCAGGTGTACGTGTCTGCGCGGGTCTGCACATATGTACACGCCGTCCCTCTGAGTTCGAGGTGAAGATAGAACTCGCGCGCGTTGCTGTAGCGGAGCCATTTGCTTGTGGAAAGGGCATTGAAAAACGTCGTGAAATCAAATGTGCCCGGACCTGCGAGCGTCCAAGCGCTTTGGTAGCCTCGGGGAGGAATGACCGGGGCGTCTGCATTGCAATACATTGCCGGAGCTCTATAGAACTGCCAGCTGTCTTCGAGAAGAATATTTGCGAGTTTGTGCTGTGACATCGAATCTCCTGATTGTCTTATACGTGCAAGGGCATTTTATACGATTGCAGGGGCAAACGCTGATGTGGCGTGTGGTGTCGACTACATACCTGAATGCGCGTGCTCGTTGCTGTT